>NZ_DKLH01000034.1:0-83799 GCF_002455685.1 Sphingobacterium sp. UBA6645 | reverse complement strand
ATCTTTAAAACTGTAATTTCAAGTTTAGACCGAAATTTCTTGATGCTGGCAAGTTACCTCCTTCAAATCCTTGGATATTTCCAGAACCTGTCGTTGTCATTTCAGGGTCGAAGTTTTTATTTGCTAAGCCCCATGCTGCAATGTTTCTAGCGAATCCTGAGATCGTCGCATTTTTAAGACGCAATTTGGTAACAAACGATGTAGGTAAGTTATATCCAAGCGTGATCTCTCTTAATTTGATGTAATCGGCATCAAAAACGTTTTGAACCGTTGGACCACCATAGTAGTGTCTGAAATAGTTATAAGCAGAAACTTCTGTCGCGTTTTCTTTTACATTTGTAACAGTGTAAGAACCATCGGTTTCTCTTGTTACTGTACCTGTTACTCCAGGCGCTACGAAGTTGTTTTCACGAACATCATTTGCTGCGGTTTCTTCTAATACCCCTGTGTAATGACCAAACATGTTCGAAACAGAGAAGTATTTACCTCCTTTTTGGATGTCAATCAATGCGCTAAATGTGAAATCTTTATATCTTACGTTGTTTCTCCAACCTGCATTGAAGTCCGGTAAGATCGTACCTAAATTCTTCGCATCGGACGATAGGTATAGGCCATTAGCACCTACGACTTTATTTCCTTGATCATCATAGATGAAATCCGAACCATAAATTTGTCCGTAAGGCTGGCCTACCATAGCAACTAGGGAAGCTTTGAATGGCGCATTTGCAAGAGGAAGAGATTTGATTCCTTCAAATAGTTCAACTACTTTATTTCTGTTGCGAGCGAAGTTCACTGAAGTAGACCACTCGAAGTTGTCATTGCGCACAGGAACTAGGGTTAGCATCGCTTCGATACCTTTGTTTACAGCGCGTCCAGCATTCAATATTTTAGATGAATATCCGGTTTCCGGACCTGTTGAAACAGGCATGATTAAATCTGTTGTTTCTTCGTTGTAGTAGGTGAAATCTAAACTCACTCGGCTGTCAAACATCGATGTTTCAAGACCGAATTCATATGATTTCTTTGTTTCAGGACGAAGTTCTGGGTTTAGCTTTTGAAGGCTTTTTAAGAAGTAAGGGACATCAAGATAAGATGTATTTCCGTAGGTGTTATTTAGATACACATCTAACAAGCGATATGGGTCAGTGTCATTACCTACTTGAGACCAACCAGCACGTAACTTACCGAAGTTTAGCCAGTCAGCGTCAATAAATTTCGTGAATACAAATGATCCTGTTACCGAAGGATAGAAGTAAGAATTATCGTCTTCCGGTAATGTTGAAGACCAGTCATTACGCCATCCGAAGTCAGCGTATAAGAAGTCTTTATATCCTAATGAGAAATTACCAAATACTGAATTTACACGCTTTCTTGATAGAGTCGTTTGTAGAGTGACCGCTTGCATACTATTGTTGGTTGTATACAAGTTCGGAACGATAAGTCCACCATTAGTGTTGGAGTTTGAAGAGAATCTTGTTGTATTACGACGGTTAGCACCGATAAAAGCGTTGAATGAGAAGTCTTCCCATTTTTTGTCGTAATGTAATCTACCTTCATAGTTCATTTCGGTAAACTCTCTGATTCTTTCTGTGAATCCTGATACCCCTTGTGAACCCACAGCGACACGTTCGCCAATTTTCAATGTGTAGTTATCGCCGTAGACATTTCCAGTTACATATAAACCTGGCATAAAGTCATAACGTACTTCTACGTTTCCATAAAACCTATCACGTTGGTCATCCGCTGTATTTTCGTTGATAATCCAGTAATAGTTATCCGAATATAACGGAGTAGGATCATTCCATGCTGAGCGGTTCCATGTTTTTTGGGCTCCTGAAGAAGTCTTATAATTCTGCAAACGTTTGTAGTCTAATTGCATTTGTCCCCATTGGAACATCTTTTGACCAATTGAAGCATCGCTATAACCTTGTTCCGGACGATTGAAACCATTTGTTCTGATGTAGTTAATTGTACCACGTGCAGAAAATTTTTCAGAGAACTTATTATCGATGCTTAATGCAGCCGTTGTTCTTTTTAATTCTGTATTTGGAACAATACCTGATTGCGAGACATTCGAAAGTGAAAGTCTAGCGGATGTGTTCTCATATGATTTTGCAAGTGAGATCGCATTATTATATGCTACGCCAGTTTCAAAGAATGTTTTGTAATCGTTTGTGGGATATTCCCAAGCCCTAGTTTTCATGTAATTTTGAGTGTCTTCCGGATCGAAGGCATCCCAATGTAATACTTGTTGATTGTCGAATTTTGCTCCCCACGATTCATCAGCATTATAATCTACCAACAGGTATTCTTTACCGTCAATGGTTTGCTTAAGGAATTCTGGACCAAGACCACCACCGTATAATTTCTGAAGTTTTGGCGTAATACCTAAACTTTCGAAAGCCATACCTGTATTTACGACGATCTCGTCGCGACCTTGTTTCGCTTTCTTAGTTTTGATCAAAACTACACCATTTGAAGCTCTCGCACCGTATAATGCTGATGCAGGGCCACCTTTTAATACGTTTACCGATTCGATGTCATCAGGGTTGATGTCAAATCCGGCATCACCATAGTCACGCCCACCCGCACCTCTTTCTGCATTCGCAGAGTTGTAGTTCGAGTTGTCCATCGGGATACCATCTACAACGATTAAGGGTCTGTTCTCGCCAGTTAGCGAGCCGATACCTCTCAATACGATACGCGTAGAACCGCCTAAGCTGGACGAAGGTGCAGAAACTACCGCTCCGGCCACATTTCCAGATAGTGACTGTAGCGCATTTCCACCACGTGCTGCGGTTAAGACATCGCCTTTAACCTCCTGTGCGGCATATCCCAAAGATCTTTTCTCTCTGGAGATACCTAACGCTGTCACAACGACTTCTTCTAACGTTTCATCTTCTGAAACTAATTGAATGTTGATAACCGATCGGTTTCCTATCGAAACCCTTTGAGATGTATATCCTATGTAGGATACATTTAATTGAGTTGCAGACGTGGGAACTTCCAAGCTGAAATTTCCTTCGTTGTCTGTTTGAGTTCCAGCAGTTCCTCCAACTACCGAAACTGAGGCGCCCGAGATCGGAGATCCATCTGATGACGAGGATACTTTTCCCGTTACTTGGCGATTTTGTGCAAAAGCCGCTCCAACCATAAGCGTACATAGCACTAAAAGACTAAGTAATCTTTGTTTCATTGTTCGTTTTTTAGTTTTATAATTTTTGTGAAGTCTCTAGGGCTAGAGATGGAACACTATGATAAATCTATTGAAATTTTGAGCAATGATTTACACTTTTTAACAATTCCTAATCTAACTCGAATAAAGTATTGTAAAAAATGAACTGATGTATGGTAGATGATGTTTATTTAATTAATAAATGTAAGATGTTTTTAATCAGATATTTAATCTTTGGATTTTTCAAAGAAAATGACTCCTGTTGAGGGTGATGAAGGCATATGTTAAATTTTAAAAAAAAGTTTCCCTTGTAACCATTTGTCACAAACTGTTAAAATGTAGAAGGAGATGTGTAGAGAATTTTAGCTTTTTTAACTAATAAAATAGAATGTTCACTCAGCGATGAGCTGAATAGCAACGCGCATAAAATAAATGTTTAGGCTATCAGTTTGGAAATCGATAATCCTGCCCATACTGCAAGGAGGCCAAGTATTACACTTAAACCGATGTATAATAGCGCTTGAGGAATCTGGTTATTGGTTATGAGATTATAATTTTCTGCGGCAAAGGTCGAAAAGGTCGTGAAGCCTCCGCAGAACCCGGTAATCAGAAGCAATTTCCAATGGGTATTGATGATCTGCTGCTTATCGAAAAAACCAATTAGGAAGCCGATCAGCAGACAACCAATGATATTCACTAATAAAGTTCCTGTTGGAATGGCATGGGGGAAATGCTTCGCAATATATTGTCCCGTCGTATAACGCAGGATGCTTCCTACCGCACCACCAATTCCAATAATAAAAACTTCTTTGAGCATTCTGTCCGTCTAGGGATTTTATTTACATGATAAATATATGGTAAATATGCTTTAAACCGTGGTATTTTACTCTTCTTATTTTAATTTTCTATTAGCCTGTAAAATTTAGGACAATATAGGTTAACAAATTGCCATTTGCGGTTAATATCGGTCTAATAGTACACTGTACCTTTACCGAAGAAATAAGCATTAAAAATACCTATTATGATGCAATATAAAACGAATTCAAATCTGCCGGATTTGAAATATTTGCAGATTGATCTACAGGCTACCTCTCATTACCAGTTGCAAGCAGCTGAACTAGTGGAGCAAGCTATCTTAAACAATGAAGGCGTATTAGCAGATAATGGCGCCTTATGCATTGAAACCGGAAAATTTACTGGACGTTCGCCGAAAGACCGTTTCATCGTCTTGGACGAGGAAACTAAGGATAAAGTGAATTGGAATGCGGTAAATCAACCCATCGCGGAAGCGCATTTTGAAACGCTTTGGAATCAGGTGACAAATTACCTATCACAGCAAACCCTCTATGTTCTTGACGCAAAAGCATGTGCGGATCCTGCAGAGGAAATTACAATCCGCGTTGTTTCAACGAATGCGTCGCACAATCTCTTCGCTTCAAATCTATTTATTAACGACAATGACGCAAAAGCGGAGAATCAACCCGATTGGTCAATATTAGTTGCTCCGCAATATACTATTGCAGATTACGCTACATTGGGACTAAATAATGAAAACTTCGTAGCGATTAACTTTACGAAACGTATCGTTCTGATTGCAGGAACAGGGTATACAGGCGAGATCAAGAAGAGTATCTTCATCGTGTTGAACTACTTGTTACCTACTTATAAGCAGTATTTAACTATGCACTGTTCGGCTAATCGTGGCGAGAATGGTGAAACCGCACTTTACTTCGGCTTGTCTGGTACAGGAAAAACAACCTTGTCGTCGGACAAACGCAGACAGCTAATCGGTGATGATGAGCATGTTTGGACGGAAGATAAAGTGTTCAATATCGAAGGCGGATGTTATGCGAAGTGCATCGGCTTAAACGCAGAATCAGAACCCGAGATCTACCAAGCGGTTCGTTTCAACTCCCTTTTAGAGAACGTCAAATTCCACGAAGGAACTCGTCAGCCTGATTACGAGGATAAGAGTATCACAGAGAATATTCGCGTTTCTTACCCGCTAGAATTTATTGAAAACATCGTTCCAAACGGTCAAGGATCAGCCCCAAAGCATATTTTCTTTTTGGCAGCAGATGCGTTTGGCGTATTGCCTCCAATCTCTAAACTGACCGTTGAACAAGCTATGTATTATTTTATCAACGGCTACACATCGAAGATTGCCGGGACCGAAGCTGGTATTACAACACCGCAAGCAACCTTCTCAGCATGTTTCGGACAGGCATTCTTACCATTGCATCCTACGAAATATGCGGATTTATTGGGTAAGAAATTGGAACAACATCCGGATATCCAGGTATGGTTAGTGAACACCGGATGGGTTGCCGGCCCTTATGGCGTTGGAAATCGCATTAAATTAGGCTACACCAGAACCTTAATTCGTGAAGCCTTAGCAGGTAAACTATCGGAGCAGGAATATATCACACATCCTATCTTCGGATTGCATATGCCGAAAGCTTGCGATGCAGTGCCTCCAGAAATTCTTAACCCTGTAGCACTCTGGGAAGACGCTGCAGCATATGAGAAACAAGCATTGGAACTTAAAGGTTTGTTCGAGAAAAACTACGAACAATTCCGTCAAAAATAATCCGGTAGATGCTGGGAGGTATCCGAGCAAATACCCATGATTTCTTTAACTTTTAACTAATTTTAATGAAGAATGACCTTTCCTCGGAAAGGTTATTCTTTTTAATCGTAGGAAAGTAGTATCCAAATATTACATTTAACCCATAAAGTATGCTTAGATTTGCACCTGATTATAGGTACTTTTGAAGGAACTAAATTATGGGATCAATTAATGTTTCAGCTGTTAATATATTCGAACACCTTCAAGATTAAGGATTAAATTATGAGAAACGTCGATTCTAAGAACCCTATTGAGTTTACTGCGCCGGCATCAGGGGTAGGGTCTTTCTATGTGCAAGAGGATCTTCGTAGTAATTTTTATAATCATTATCATCGCCATAAAGAGTTTCAGATTTCCTATATCCTAAAAGGGAGCGGATCTATGCTGATCGGTAACTTGATCCAACCTTTCTCCGATGATGAAATCTACATCATGAAGGCGAACGATCCCCATATCTTTATCAAAGAGGGACCAGAAGAAGAGAACATCCATGTGATTCATATTTTCGTAGCATTTGATAAGTTGTGGCACTTTTTCGATTTATCGGAATTGCATCCCGCGCGCGACTTCTTCAAGAAGCTAGATTCAAGTAAGAAGATCTCTCAAGATGTTAGTTTGGGAATTAAGGATAAGTTTATTGAGTTGGCAAAAGGAGAGGGGATGAAGAAGATTATTTCGATCCTCGATATCTTCCAATTCCTGATCCGTCATGAACAGGATATGCATTCCCTGTATTCCGGACTTCCTGAATCTACATTCAACGATAAAGTCGGTATCCGAATCAACGAAGTACTTCGTTTCTCATTAGCGAATTACGATAAGGAAATAAGCATTGAAGAGGTCTCAAAGCTTATCCATATGACGCCTTCGGCTTTTTGCAAGTATTTCAAAAAGCATACGATGAAAACCTATGTTACCTTTCTGAACGAAATAAGAATCGAGAAAGCTTGCCAATTATTGATCAACAAGTCTACCGAGAATATATCAGAAGTAGCATATCAATGTGGATTCAACACGGTTGTGCATTTCAATCGCGTATTCAAAAGTATTCTCAATACCTCTCCATCAGAGTTTATCAGTAAACATTCTGCAGAACTGCAAATTGCGCACGCCAAAGTAGATCAGGCCGTCTAAAAAAATATCAAATACATCTTTCTCCTATTCGTTGTTTTTTCCTTACTCCTTATTGTCACTATAACGCAATTTTAGAAATAGATTTGCAAATTGGTTCAAAATTTGTTATATTATGATCAAACAATAAAAAGAAAGGTAAAATATGATTAAAAAGAAAAGTAACAAAAAAGAAAAAATGATGAACAACCCTTACTTATACTACGTAACAAACTGGGGATTCGTCGCAGCCAACCAAACCAAACCCACCCGAGGAGCTAATCCTCAATAGAAAAGCCACTTTTTTTAGATATTAGACACTAGACATCAGATTTAAGATGTTTGGCGGTCTTTTATTGGTTTAAATATCATTTCCTTTATCCCCATTTTTAAGTGCATTGAGACAGTAACAGACACCATGTATAGAATTCTAGTTTCTAAAGTCTAATGTCTATTGTCTAAAATCTATTACAACACTTTTCTTCGGATTATCCATTTTCGTACTTTGGCGTTTTCCATCAATCGTGACATGTAGGATATTGGATTGCGTTTTAAAGTCCTGATATAGCAACTGATTGGTAATCATTATCGTGCTTATTGGATTTGTCTGCGGTGTTTCGAAATAACACCAGGCAACATCTTCTTCTACTTCGTAACCCACAAACTTCAGCTTTTTAAATTGCCCATTTACCTTCAGATTAAAATTATCCTGTATATATTTTGATATCGCAGAGTCGGCTACGGTTTTGTTTTTAGGATTTATAACGTCGATTTTTTGATTCAACTGCTTTCTTAGCGCTACTTCGAGGTCATCATAGAAGATACGGCATGAAATTTCAATACGTTTGTTCTTAGAATTGAAGTCAACCGTGGAAATACTGACATAAAAAGGATGGGCAAATACACTAATCGTTATCAAGCAGAGAATAAGTAGGAGCCAAGGTTTCTTTATCATTGGTCGTGCTTTAAAGTATTGCAACAATTTTATGCTAAATTATCGAAAAACCAGAAGACCTGCATCGATAATTAAAATAATATTAAATTTGTGTTGACGAATTGATAACGACCTAATTCATGAGCGACTTTTCTATCTATTTCCAACTTGGTTGGCAACATATTCTTGATTTCAATGGATATGACCACATACTTTTTGTAATGGTACTCTGTTGTAGCTATGTGCTGAAAGATTGGAAGAAGATATTGTGGCTGGTTACAGCCTTTACTGTCGGCCATTCCGTAACCCTAGCGCTTGCAGCCTTCAAGGTGTTGAATGTCAATTCAGACTGGATAGAATTCCTTATACCAGTTACTATTTTGATTACAGCATTATACAATCTCCCAAAACGTAGAAAACAACGCAGTCCGGCATTGTTATACAGCATGGCATTAGCTTTTGGATTTATCCATGGATTAGGATTTTCTAATTATTTACAATCCCTTTTAGGAAAAGAGGCAAATATCTTTTGGCCGTTGCTTTCCTTCAACCTCGGTTTAGAATTCGGACAACTTATCATCGTGTTCTTTGTTATCCTTCTGTCTGAACTGATGTTGAAAATATTTAGTGTGACGAATAGAGATTGGAGTTTCTTCCTCTCGTCAGCAGTTGTCGGTATTTCATTAATTATGGCTCTAGAACGTATTCCAGTTTAAGTATGAAAAAATCTAAGGTTTTAGCATTCGCAATCGGCTTAAGTGCCTTCTTTACGCAGCAGGGTGTCGCACAGTCGTTGAACAATCCAGGGTCGAACCATGGGAATAAATTCGAACAACTCGGTTCTTTGATCTCCGATCCAAATATATTCCGTACCGCCTCCGGCGCACCGGGCGCCATGTATTGGCAGCAGAAGGCAGATTACGTAATTCATTGTGAAGTCGATGATGTTAATCAGGTCTTAAAGGGTTCCGAGACCATCACCTATACCAACAATTCGCCCGACCCGTTGGATTATCTATGGATTCAGTTGGATGAAAACGAGCATGCCGATGATGCAGAGAGCAAAAGTTTCGATCAAAGCAGCCTGAACGAACGCATGTCTTTAGAAAGATTGAAAGGATTGGTTCCTGAAAAGAAAGGCTTTGGCGTCAATATCCGTAAGGTAGCGGATGGAGGGAACAAACCTTTAAAGTACACAATCAATTACACAATGATGCGTGTAGACCTTCCCACTCCTTTGAAACCAGGAGCAAAGATGGTACTGAATATTGATTGGGACTACAAGATTTCCAATCGTATGGAAGAAGGCGGTCGTGGAGGATACGAGTATTTCGAGCAGGATGGCAATTACTTGTATACCATTGCACAATGGTTTCCACGCATGGCTGTATATTCAGATTTCCAAGGCTGGCAAAATAAGCAGTTTACCGGAAGAGGAGAGTTTGCCTTAGTATTCGGAGACTACAAAGTGCATATCACAGTTCCTGCAGATCATATCGTGGGTGCCACAGGTGTCTGCCAAAATTATGCACAGATGCTGAACGCCACACAAATGGCTCGTTGGAAGAAAGCCCAGCAATCGGACGAACCGATTGAAATAGTGACGCTCGAAGATGCTAAAAAAGCAATGGGACAGAAATCCTCAGCAAAGAAAACCTGGATATACGAAGCGAAAAATGTGAGAGACTTCGCTTTTGTAAGTTCACGAAGGTTAGTTTGGGACGCATTGAAAGTGCAAGATGGCATAGAGGGCAATCAACCAATGGCGATGTCCTATTACGGTCCGGAAGCATATCCATTATATAGAAAGTACTCGACCAAGGCAGTGGCCCACACGCTTAGAACATATTCAAAATATTCGATTCCTTATCCTTACCCTGTGGCTATCTCGGTAGAGGCGGCAAATGGAATGGAATATCCGATGATTTGTTTTAACTACGGCCGCGCAGATGAGGACGGAACGTATTCTGAAGCGGTGAAATATGGCATGATAGGGGTCATCATCCACGAGGTTGGACACAACTTCTTCCCGATGATCGTCAATTCCGACGAGCGGCAATGGACATGGATGGATGAGGGCTTAAACACTTTTCTACAATTCCTAACCGAGCAGGAGTGGGATAAAGATTTTCCATCGCGCCGTGGCCCCGCACATAAGATTACCGATTACATGAAGCTCCCTAAAAATCAGCTGGAGCCAATTATGACCAACTCAGAGAATATCATTCAGTTTGGGCCGAACGCTTACGCAAAGCCGGCTACAGCATTAAATATCTTGCGCGAAACCGTGATGGGTCGAGAGTTATTCGACTTCGCATTTAAACAATATTCCCAACGTTGGGCATTTAAACACCCAACGCCTGCAGATTTTTTCCGCACCATGGAAGATGCTTCCGGAGTGGATCTCGACTGGTTCTGGCGAGGTTGGTTCTTCGGGACGGATCCGGTTGAAATCTCCCTAGAAAATGTAACGCAGTATAAAATGACTGGCGGAAATCCAGCGGAAGCTCAAAAAAGCCGGAAAGAAGCTTTTGAGAAGGATTTGAACAGCATCAGCAGGCAACGCAACATGGAAGAAAATATGGCATTCCTCGTAGAAAAGGATACTTCCCTTTTAGACTTCTACAACAAATGGGATAGGTTCGCGGTACGTCCCGCTGACCAAAACAATTACCAGCAATTTTATAGCGGCCTAAGCCAAAAAGAAAAGGATATATTCGATGGAAAGATCTCTTTCTACGAATTGACCTTTAAAAATAATGGCGGTTTAGTAATGCCACTGATTATCGAATGGAACTATGCCGACGGCAGCAAAGAAATTGACCGTATCTCTGCTTATATATGGCGCCATAACGAGCAAGAAGCAACAAAAGTCTTCGCCAAATCAAAGGACGTTGTCAGTATTCGCTTAGATCCCTACCGCGAAACTGCCGACATCGATGAAGCAAACAACGCTTGGCCTCGACAAGCACAGCCCTCGCGCTTCGAAATCTTCAAAGAAAACGGAAGAAGCGCAAGAGGACAGTCTACAGAAAGCAACCCGATGAAGGAAGCAAGGAAATAGTAGTTAGTATGTAGACCTATTGCTGGAATTAGATTTTAGACTTTTAGAAATGAGATATTAGAGTATTGTCTTTGAACCAGGAAAGGAAGGATACAAGGATGAGCAGGATCATGGTCATCCTTGTATCCTTCCTTTCTTGGTTCAAAACAAGAAACTATAGGTCTAAATACTAACTACTAAATACTAACTACTAACTACTAACTTCCTGCCAAAGCCCTTTCAAACCCAATGTAAACCCAATACAAAACCATATCAAAGCCCTTGTGAGTTGGGTATGATATGGGTTTGATAAGGCTTATGAAAGTCTGTTATTTAACTGAGGTCAGGCGGTACTGGCAATTTCTATAGTTAAGAATTGCTTTCGGATTTGAGCTTGCTAAATACAATCAGATCTCGAAACACTAAATTTCCGGCCCATTCGCCATTACGCTTTATGCCTTCTTGGATATAGCCTAATCTTTTCGGGATAGCAATACTTTTTTCGTTTCCGACAGCGCAGCATATTTGTATTCTTTCAATACCCATCTCGTCAAAGAGGAGAGCGGTAAGTTTTTCAACTACCTTGGTCATGATGCCTTGACCTTGATAGTCCTGCGAAAGCCAGTAGCCTAGCTCGGTATTTTTATTCAGATAATCGGTTTCTTTGGTGCCGATGAGGCCGATCATGCGGTCGTCATAGCAGATTTTATAGACATAGTCCTTCTTGATTTTACGAAGCTCGATCGCCATATCGACGAAACCTTTGCTGTCTTTGACTTCATGTGTAAACTGAACAAAGGGTAACCATTCACCTAAATAATCTCGTTGTGTGTTGATGTAATTAAAAATTGTTCTTGCGTCGCTTTCTACAAGGAATTTCAATGAGATTTGATCGTCTATGCGAATAGTTCTGTTCATATTATCATATTTTAGTCTCCTTTAGATTGATTGGAGCTGTTTATTAAAAGTTCTAGCGTGGTCTCTACAGTTCGATTGATTCTTTCTTTCCCTTCGGGCGTTCCGATATCGATACCGCAAAAGGTGCTACCGTTTGAGCTGGCATGAAGCGCTAGATAATATAATCCTGCGGTTTGAATTGCCAACAGCGCACGTAGGTCTATATCCTTATTCGGATAGCTTTCTTCAAATTTATTCAACAGCAATTCGCCAACTTCTTCGCGGCTGTCCGCTAGTTTACGGAGCGGTTTGCTTTTGACACCAAGTTCCCAATGGATGATCCGCTGTAGTATCTTATCATTGAGGACCTGTTCAAATTGCCCTTGTAATAAGTTTACCATCGCCAGTTTACTTAGATTTTCGGCTTGCAGCAGCGACTCGATTTGTTTGTTCGCTTTGGATTTCCAATAATCTTGTCGTGTAATATAGACCTCGATTAGGTTGTCTAAGGTGCCAAAATAGGTGTATACTAGCTTTCTGTCCAAGCCACTTTCACTCGCTATGTTGGCCACCGTAAGCCCTGGATATCCATGTTTTTTAATGACTTTGCCTACTGCCGCAATTAGTTTTTCCATCGTTCTGGCTTTCTCTCGGATCGGTCCGGCCGTAACTTTCCTTGGTTTTTTCTTTGGTTTTTCCTCCATTTTACTTTTTTGCATAGGTATTTGTGATGCTAAAATAATCTGCTTCGAAAATTTTTGAAGCGCTGTGGTTCCCAATCACGATTATTCTAGACTTAATTTACTCATTATTAGTAATACTATTATTTTTCTTCTTTTGTTTTTTGTGGATTGTTTTCAGAATCGCTGTACTGCTTCATACTCTGCGATACTCGCCTTTTTATTCGATTTACTAAGTAACGAGGTGCGAGCACTTTCATACATTCCCCGAAGCCCAATATTTCTCGCTCGAGTTCGAAATTCAATACAACATCGATACGTATGATGATGCTGCCATCGTCGAGGCGGTTCAATATCTGTTGCGAATTATGTAAGGGTTTGGTTTCAACATAAGGCGCATTCTTTGATTCGACATGTAATATCACTTTGTTCCCTCGATCTTTGATTGATTTCGTTACACCAATCGTGTCGGAAAAGTAGCGCTCAAAATCTACGCCATCGTAAGGCACAAACTGTGACTTTGCCATCTCTGCGATTTCATGAATGCGATCTAAAGCCAAGGTTTGTAGACCATTGTTTTTCTTCTGCCGGCAAATTAAGAACCAGCGATTTCTATATTCTTTCAATAGATAGGGGAAATAAACCGTATCAGATGGCGTATCGGTTTTGAAAGATTTGTAGGTTATTAACAAAGGTATTTCTTCTCGAATGGCCTTGTGAAGCGTGTTTATCCAATTTAATCCCTTCAGTAAGGTATTGCTTTCCATTTGTATGGCTTGCTTGTGTTCGCCAGAATTAACAAGCATCTTGTCTTCTAAGCGAGCGATCATATCGCTCATCTCATCAAAATAAGCGAAGCCGTTAAGGTGTTTTAGTACCTCCACGACTTCCTTCATTTTTTCCATGTCGGTAGCAGAAATCGGCGAGTTGCTAATGCTGTAGTTTGGATCCTCATAAGAATAGTACTTTCTGTCGGTCACAATGATTGGGGCGTTGTAACCGAGCTTATTCGATCGCATCAATTGTATGTCGGCTTGAACGGTACGTTTGCTGACGCCATTATGAATTCCTTCCAACTCATAAAGCTGTTCGGAGACCTTTTCTATAAGTTCATCCAGCGTCCATTTACGATGCTTTTGGCGTAAGCAATTGTCGATGGTTTTATATCGAATTAGGGCGAGTTTATTTGTTGACATGCTTTTTTGAGTTAAATACTCCTTGATTAAAGATAGGGGATTTCAATGTTCTACGCAATGGATTTGCGTACTTATGAGTTTGATGAAAGTTTTTTGGCTTAGTAGATAAATTTTTCTATTTGATAATTAGTGTGTTATCATGTTTTATAGAAAAAAATATAATTCTTTTTTCATTGCGCAAAATGGCTGCGTAATGCAGCATGCATCTTTGTAATGTCGGGAGCGACAAATAGTTCATTGAAGAATAAAAGCAGAAAGCTTTTCAAGATATATATCCGGTTGGATATATGGCATCTGCGGAGATTTCTTTAATCTGATCTCCTGTTTCTGTATAGCAGGGAAGTGTTGGTTCGGTCGAATGCAATATACTGATTAAGGGTCAAAGCAGTGTCTCCTGTTATGTGTCGCAAGTTCGAATCTTGCCTTCGCTTGTCGAAGTAGCTCAAGTGGTTAGAGCAATAACACCAAATGAGGGTTCGAATCCCTCGCACTTGAAGGAAGTGTCTACGGTAGTTGGGCGAAAGCCCTTAAAAGTTTGAATCTACTTATCAAAAGGATTCTCGTAAAGTTATGATCTTCTTGTAAAAAAAGATCCTTGAAGCTTTCCTTTCTAGTTCGGCAAATTTATTCTCTTCGGAGGGTAAGGGAGCAATTGAGAGGTATCCTGCGAGCAAAGCATCTTTTCGATCGGACTGAAGCGCAGTATTTCGAATTGACCTAACTAGTTTAGGCAATATCGGAATTCTTGAACTACAGCGACATCTAAAAGACCCTTTTCTCCCGATAGTTCGCAATGAACAAGACTGGAGAGCTTTATAAAATGTATGGTATAATATTAAATAATAAAACGATGAAAAGAGTAACAATTAACAAAAATGAAGTAGGATTGGTTGTTAAGAACAACGCAGTAGTACGAGTGCTTAATGAAGGAAAACATTGGGTAGGCTTCGGCGAACGCGCTGAGATCTACAATATGTCAAATCCGTTTCAGGTTGCTCATGATCTAGATGTTTTATTACAAATACCTTCTTTCACTGAATTGGTCGAAGTGGTGGAGGTCGGAGATAATGAGATCGCTTTACAGTATGTGAACAACAACTTTAAAGGAGTCTTGGCCGCGGGTCGTCATGTTTTTTGGAAGGGTTTGAATACGTTGCGATTCGATATCTATGATACGTCGACTTTAGAAATTCCAAAATCTATAAACCGTCAGTTGTATGAACGTGTTCCATTTTCATACTACGTGAGACAATTTAAAGTTGAACCTACGGAAATAGGTTTATTGTTTGTCGACGGTGTGTTTGTCAAGGAGGTTAAACCAGGGACTTATTTTTTCTGGAAGAACACGACTACTATTCAGTTATCGAAAGTTGATTTACGATTAACGAGCATGGATGTCGTAGGCCAGGAGATCTTAACGAAAGATAAGGCGCAGGTGAGAATCAACTTTGCGATCCAATATAAGGTAACGGATGTGATGAAGGCGATATTGGAGAACAAAAACTTCGATCAGTTATTGTATGCCGAGATGCAATTTGCATTGCGTGAATATATCGGCAACATGACGCTCGACGCCTTGATGGAAAACAAAGGTTCGATCAGTGAATATGTGATCGAGGCTACGAAAGCGCAGGTTGCACAATTAGGGGTGACCTTAATGAGCGCCGGTGTGAAGGACATCATCTTACCTGGAGAAATCCGTAAGATCATGAACGAGGTGTTGATGGCGGAGAAAAAAGCACAAGCCAATATCATCACACGTCGGGAAGAAACTGCATCGACCCGTAGCTTATTGAATACGGCGAAGATGTTAGAGAAGAATGCGATGTTGTATAAATTGAAAGAGATGGAGTACGTGGAGAAGATTGCCGAGAAAGTGAATGCAATATCGGTGTCTGGAAATGGGCAGATCGTCGATCAGTTGAAACAGTTGTTCGTAAAATAGAAATTGTATTTTTAAGATGCTGGGTAAAGCAAATTGGCTTTACCCATTAAAATGAGAGAAATGGAAAACAAAAGAATTAATGGCAATGATTTGATTGCCTTAGGATATAAAGAAAACTTCGCTTTAGGGGCGGCTTTGAAGATTAATAGCAAACGCCATGGGCTGAAGAAGGAAGAAATGCTACAGAAGTTTAAAGAGGTCTTAGAAAATCCTGAATCCTTTTTAGAGGACAAGGTATTTAGACCACTAGCTGAATCTTTAATCAACACCGAAAAGATAGAGTCGAGTTTAGTTCGCTTGAAAGAAGGCGTGGATGACTATGCAGTCTACGGCGTTGAAAACATTGAGCTGGGAGCGAAGCAGCAAATGAACACAGCGATGAAGTTGCCAGTTACAGTGGCTGGCGCCCTGATGCCAGACGCGCACCAAGGCTACGGTTTGCCTATCGGTGGGGTTTTAGCGACCAATAATGCGGTAATTCCCTACGGTGTAGGGGTCGATATTGGATGCCGTATGGCTTTATCGATTTTCGATTTACCGGCTAGCTCGTTGGAGACTCAGAAGGATTTCTTTCAAGAAGTAATCATGAAGAACTCCCGCTTTGGGGCAGGTAATGGTTTCTTAAAACATGAGCGTCAAGACCATGCAGTCTTAGATAACAAATTGTTCGAAGAGATTCCCTTTATTAAGGATTTGAAAGACAAGGCTTGGACGCAGCTAGGATCGTCGGGTGGTGGTAACCATTTCGTTGAATTTGGGACGCTCGAATTTGCAGAAGATGATAAGGCTTTGGGTATTGCTAAAGGAACCTATGTTGCGCTATTAACGCACTCTGGATCCCGCGGTCTCGGCGCCATGATCGCGAATCATTATACGAAACTGGCAAAGGAAATTTGCAAACTTCCATACCAGGCACAAAACCTTGCGTACTTAGATTTAAATTCTGACGAGGGATTGGAATACTGGTTGGCGATGAATCTTGCCGGTGATTACGCTTCGGCTTGCCATGAGGTGATTCATGAAAAGGTTAAGAACAGCTTGGGAGTTGAGCGATTGGCAAAGGTGGAGAATCATCATAACTTCGCATGGAAAGAAGAGTTGAATGGCGAGGAAGTGATTGTGCATCGTAAAGGTGCAACGCCAGCGGGTAAAGATGTTATGGGTATTATCCCAGGCTCTATGGCAACTCCTGGATTCTTGGTGCGTGGAAAAGGAGAGGAGGCATCGATCAATTCTGCATCGCATGGTGCCGGCCGATTGATGAGCCGTACACAAGCGATCAAAACCTTGGCGCAGTCCGAACTGGATAAGATGTTATCTGATCAAGGGATTACGCTAATCGGAGCATCGATGGACGAAGCGCCTATGGCGTACAAGAATATCCATGAGGTAATGGAAGCGCAGGTGGACTTAGTCGATATCGTGGCAACCTTTTCGCCAAAGATTGTAAGAATGGCAGATGACGGGTCGAGGGAAGACTAATGAGGTAGATTTTTAGATATTAGATTTTAGACATTAGACACGGCAAGTGGGAGTATTTGTTGATTAATGAATGATTTGCCTGTGGTTTTTACTAGAAACTAATGTTGGTGAATTTCCAGTTCCAGGTGTCGATGATGGTTAATTGGTTTGTTTCGACCGGCAGGTCGCATATTACTTTGAGCGTCAGCATCGCCATCATGCTGCCGATTATGCCGGGGAGCGGACCAAGGACGCCGTTTTTATCGCAGTTGGGGATTTCGTCGGGTGCTGGAGCATTTGGGAAAATAGCTCGCAGGTCTTTCGATCCTTTATAGTTGAAGAGTGCAACCTGCCCTTCAAAGGCAAAGATACTTCCGTAGATCAACGTTTTTTGTTGATCTACGCAGGTATCATTGATTAAATAGCGGGTGGTAAAATTATCTGAACCATCGATAATAATATCGTAAGGTTGTAGTATCTCTACTACGTTTTCCTTTGTAATTTTCTCAGCAATCTTTTCCAATTTGATAGTCGAATTCATGTCCTTCACGAACTGTTCGGCTGAGTTAACTTTTAATTCACCGACACTACTTTCTTTGTGGATTGTTTGTCGGTTTAGGTTGTGCAGTTCGACTTTATCAAAATCAGCAATGGCTAATTGTCCTACGCCTGCAGCAGCTAAATAGCTTATTACGGGAGAACCTAATCCTCCGGCTCCTACGACCAAGACCTTCGCATTCATAATCTTACGCTGTCCTTCGATACCCACCTCTTCAATGAAGATCTGTCGGCTGTATCGAGCGAATATCCTATCCTGTTCCTTCATACGTTACACTCCTGTGTATGCTTGGTCCCAATCTTTCATAACTGGGTCATAACCTGCTTTTTGAATAATGCTTCGGATTTCTTCCATGCTGCGCTCATCCGATATTTCAAACTGCTCCAACGACTGCGGGTCAACAACATATCCACCGGGGTTGGTTTTCGATGCTGCGCTCATCGTAGTTGCCGCAATGGCGATGATATGATTCCGGAAAACCTCACGTTCCCTGGTCGAAACAGAGATTTCTAAATCAGGATTCCAAAGCCGGTAAGCACAAATGAGTTGCAGGAGATCTCGGTCTTCCATAATGAAGTTTGGTTCGATGATCCCTTGCGCCGGGCGAAGGCGAGGAAAGGAAACGGAATACTTCGTTTGCCAATACTTGCGCTGTAGGTAGTCAATATGAAGGGCACTGAAAAAGCTGTCTACTCGCCAGTCTTCCAAACCTAGCAAAACTCCAAGTCCCATTTTATGAATACCGGACTGTCCGATGCGGTCTGGCGTATCTAGGCGATACTTGAAGTTAGATTTCTTTCCTTTTGGATGATATTGCTTATAGACCTCCTGATGATAGGTTTCCTGATAAACTAGCACCGTATGGCAACCAGCAGCTCTTAGTGTGTGATAATCCTCCAAGTCAAGCGGTTGAACCTCTATGGATATTTGTGCAAAATGAGTCTTCAATAGTTTGATCGCATTTTCATAGTATGGCGTGTCGACGATCTTGTTGGCTTCGCCGCTTACTAAAAGCACATGGTCAATGCCCATCGCCTTAAGCGCCATGCCCTCTATCAACAGTTCGGTATTGCTTAAAGTCTTTCTGCGAATTTTATTGTCCATACTGAAGCCGCAATAGGTACAAATGTTTTGGCATTCATTGCTCACATATAATGGCGCGTAGAGTTGTATGGTTTTGCCAAAGCGTTGCTGTGTTAGGCGCTGGGCTTCTTGTGCCATCGTCTCCAGATAGGAGGCCGCGGCCGGAGATAGCATCACTAAGAAGTCGTTGATGTCTTTTTGAGACTTCCGCAAGCTGCGTTCAACATCAATAGTAGTGCTGCTGTAGATGCGGTTTTTCACATCCTCCCAAGAATACTCGTCGAATACGGTTTGAAAATTCCCTGATGCCATCTTTTAATCCTCCATTAAGAATGCAGTGAGCGGACTAGATGCTTCGGCATAACTGCGTTTTGCATCTAATCCGGAAAGATAAGCCTGTCGTCCCGCGAAAACAGCCAATCGAAATGCTTCTGCCATAGCAACAGGATTTTTCGCTGCCGCAATAGCGGTATTCACTAATACGGCATCCGCACCCATCTCCATTGCTTTGGCTGCATCCGAAGGCGCACCGATTCCTGCATCGACTACAACAGGAACATTGCTTTGGTCAATAATAATCTCCAGGAAATCTGAGGTTTTTAAGCCTTTATTGCTGCCAATCGGTGCTCCTAATGGCATCACTGCAGCCGTCCCGGCATCTTCCAAACGCTTGCACAACACCGGATCTGCATGGACGTAGGGCAGAATGATGAAGCCTAGTTTCGCTAGTTCTTCGGTGGCTTTCAGCGTTTCGATGGGGTCGGGTAGAAGATAGCGAGGATCTGGATGTATTTCCAGCTTCAACCAATTTGTCTCCATCGCTTCTCTTGCCAATTGCGCGGCCAATACAGCCTCTTTTGCATTTCGTGCACCCGAAGTATTGGGCAATAGATTGACTCCGGGCAACTGCAATGCCGACCATAAGTTTTCTTCCTTATTATTCGGGTCCAAACGTTTTAAAGCCATGGTGACTAATTCAGATCCTGACGCTTTTATAGATTCTTGCATCAGTGCGTAACTTCCGAATTTACCAGTTCCTAAAAATAGGCGCGAGGTAAATTCTTTATCGGCTATATTCAAATTCTTCATATAGGTATTTGTTAAGTTGTGGCATAGCCTGTGGATTCTTTAGCAAGAAACCTGATAAGGCAATACCGTAAATCCCGATTTTACGTAATTCCTGTACATCGTTAATGGTTATCCCACCGATAGCATAGATGGGCGGGGTTGTATTGATATCAAGATTAGTGAGCAGGTTGCTGTAGCCTTGGAGCCCTAATACAGGGCTCAGTTTTTTCTTTGTCGCTGTAAAGCGGAAAGGGCCGAGGCCAATGTAGTCACAGCCTTCGGCAATTCGTTGCTGCACATCTTTCAGCGTATTCGCTGTCCCGCCTATAATTTTATCAGCACCCAGTTCTTTTCTTGCAGAGATAACAGCATCATCTTCCAAGCCTAAATGTACTCCGTCAATATCATACGATTTCGCCAGCATTGGGAAATCATTGATTATACATAATGCATTGTACTGCTTACAAAGTTGCTTTGCCGCTTTCGCAAGCTCTTCCAATTGAAGCGCGGTGGCATCTTTCCATCGTATCTGTATAAACTCTACTCCAGCATCGAGTACCGATTGGATACCCGCCAATTGCTCATCCAGATCTTTTCCGTCTGAGATAAACATTAATCGAGGTAATCTTCTACTCTTATTCATCTTCATTTATAATTCCACTTTCAATAGGCAAGATTCTAAATAGCTTACCGGATCCTTAGCTTGCCAAATGGAACCCAGCATAGCGACATCATCTGCACCCGCATCTAATGCTTCCTGTATATTGTCTTTATGAATACCTCCCAATGCGATTAGCTTAGAGCTGTGATTCGTTCGTTGAGAAAGTTCTTTCAACACTGCATTTCCTAGTCCATAGTCCTGCTTGGAAATGCTAGGGTAAATAGGACTTAAGAAAGCATAGCTCCAATAGGCTCCTAAGGAGTTGAACTCTGCAATGCTATGTGTAGATGTTGAGCAGGTGAAAGTTTCTTGATACTTTGAATGCAAGACGTTTTTACGATCTGAGCTACTAAAATGCAAGCGTGAAATCCCCATCTTCACAGCCAAAGCATGTTGCTGATGGACGACCAATCTATCAAGGTATTCGGATCCTAACTCTTTGGTGAATGATTCGAATTCCGAGGGACTGATGAAGGGGCGGCGGATATGCAATAAAATATCATGCTGCAACAATTGACGCAACGTTTCTATCTCGTTTTCCACCGCCTGTTCGCTTATTATAACAATCATTATAAGTAAATCTCTTTCCCAGCTTCAATAAATTCCTGTGATTTCTCGAGCATGCCTTGCTCGGTTGCTTCCCTAATTTCTTGCGTAATTTTCATCGAACAGAACTTAGGGCCACACATTGAGCAGAAGTGTGCAATCTTGGCGCCGTCGGCAGGAAGTGTTTCGTCGTGATACTCTCTAGCGGTGTCAGGATCCAAGGATAGGTTGAATTGATCTTTCCATCGGAATTCAAACCGCGCTTTACTTAAAGCATTATCTCTATATTGAGCGCCCGGATGACCTTTGGCTAGATCTGCAGCATGCGCAGCTAGCTTATAGGTAATCACGCCATCTTTGACATCTTTTTTATTCGGTAATCCCAGATGCTCCTTCGGTGTAACATAGCAGAGCATCGCACAGCCATACCATCCGATCATGGCAGCACCTATGGCGGAAGTGATATGATCGTAGCCCGGTGCGATGTCGGTCGTCAATGGTCCTAGGGTGTAGAAAGGTGCTTCGTCGCACTCTTCCAACTGCTTTTCCATATTCTCCTTGATCATGTGCATAGGAACGTGTCCCGGCCCCTCAATCATCACTTGAACATCATGTTTCCAAGCAATCTTCGTTAGTTCACCAAGCGTCTCCAGTTCGGCGAATTGGGCAGCATCATTCGCATCAGCAATAGAGCCAGGACGTAGACCATCACCTAAAGAGAATGCGACATCATATTGCTTCATGATTTGGCAAATCTCTTCGAAATGCGTGTATAGGAAGTTCTCTTTATGATGGAATAAACACCATTTAGCCATGATGGAACCGCCACGGGAAACAATACCTGTCACTCTTTTTGCGGTTAAGTGGATATAGCGAAGCAAAACGCCGGCATGAATCGTAAAATAGGAGACTCCTTGTTCTGCCTGTTCGATCAATGTGTCTCGGAATATCTCCCAAGTCAGATCTTCTGGCACTCCTTTTACTTTTTCTAAGGCCTGATAAATCGGAACAGTACCAATAGGCACTGGCGAGTTGCGGATGATCCACTCTCTGGTTTCATGAATATTCTTTCCGGTTGATAAGTCCATAATGGTATCTGCTCCCCAACGACATGCCCATACCGCTTTTTCAACTTCCTCTTCAATGCTAGAAGTAACGGCGCTATTGCCGATATTCGCATTGATTTTCACGAGGAAGTTACGCCCGATAATCATCGGCTCACTCTCTGGATGGTTAATGTTGTTGGGGATAATTGCTCGACCTGCAGCAATCTCATCACGCACGAACTCCGGCGTAATACGATTCTTTGGTGTATTGGCGCCAAAGCTATTGCCCTCATGCTGTTGCTCCATGCCCGGAGTCGCATGCTCCAATTGTTCTATACGCTGATTCTCACGAATAGCGACATATTCCATTTCCGCAGTGATGATTCCCTGTTTTGCATAATGCAGCTGTGTTACGTTAGCATTTGGTTTAGCTCGCATCGGTTGATGGCTGTAGCTAAAACGTAATTCATCTAGACGCTTGTCGGCTAATCGTGCTTGCCCGTATTCTGAACTGATACCATCCAAGATTTCCACATCTTGGCGATCAAGAATCCATTGTTCGCGAATGCGTGATATTCCCTGACGAACATCTATCGTCAGTTCTTCATCTGTATAGGGCCCTGAGGTATCATATATTGTTATCGGAGGATTCTCCTCCTCACCACCATTGCTGAGCTTTGTATTACTTAAGCTAATTTCCCGCATGGCCACGCGAATGGGATATAAGTGACCCGGCACATAAATCTTCTTTGAGTTAGGGAAAGGTTGCTGTGAAATTCCTTGTTCTTTCATATCGTGTTTTAGATTTGATTTAGTCTCTAGCCGCCTTGGGTTGCGGTGATGATAAGAATATGATCCCTGTCGGATAGGGTAGTCTCTGCCCATTCTACAGCAGGAATGACTTTATTATTGACAGCGACAGCCGTGCCTTTGCGTAACACACCAATCTCTGATGCGAGCAAGGCAGCAAGACTCTCTGGAGCTTTTTCGAAATATCTGGATTGTTGGTTTATTGTTAGTTCCATTCCTATTCTGTTTTTTTATGGGTGAAAAACTTTAGGAATGGCTACATCGATGCGTACGGCACCCATGTTGACATCTTACTTTTCCCTACGCCAGTATGATCTGGATCAGGTTATAAGGGTAAAATCTCAGCCTGCATAAATGCAGACACCCCTAAAGTCAAGGCTAAAGTAAGGCATATTATTTTAATTAACAATTATTTTTGCGAAGAATGAGTTAAGCAGTTGATAAAAAGCAGGACGGCTAAAGCATAAGCGAATCACAATACACCGAATAGTTTATTGTTGATTTTTAAGGAGTTAAAGCTTCTGTTCGATAGGGGGATTTGTTTTGAACCAGGAAAGGAAGAATGAAATGATGTGCAGGATATTTGGTTTGGCATATAGAGGGGGGAGTATGATGGCCGCCACAGATCTTTATACTTAATACTATCTACTAACTACTATTTTCTGTCGCTATTTGCTTTAATTCTTATTATTTTAGGAGAACAGATCAAATAAACAAGAGATCTGTTTCTTCATCCATGACTATTGAACAAGTATTAAACAATTTTTATAAGCTTCCTGCGCCTTCGTTGGAACTCTTAGTAAGCGAGATGCAGGAAGTCCGTTTTTCGAAGGGGCACATCCTTTTGGAGTCCGATCGCTTAGAGCGCAAAGTGTACTTTCTTGCGAAAGGCCTTGTTCGGGCATATTCTCCACAGCCGGAGCAGGACATTACGTTTTGGTTTGGTCTAGAGGGAGATATTGTCTTGTCCATGCGCAGCTATGTCGAGCATGTGAAATCTTATGAAGATGTCGAACTGATGGAGGATAGCGTCTTGTATGGTATCAGTATTGAGAAGTTGAAATCCTTATATCTGCGCGATATTCATATCGCCAATTTGGGTAGAGTAATCGTGGAAGGGGAGTTGTTGAAGATGGAAAAACGATGGATCTCCTCGCAGTTGAAATCAGCTAAAGAACGCTATGACGAGCTAGTCGAAGAATCGCCGGCACTTTTGCAACGAGTGCCACTTAAATACATTGCCTCTTTTCTACGGATGACGCCTGTCAGCTTAAGTAGGATTCGGAAGGAGAAGTAAACTTAACCGTCCTTTTATTATCCCAGGATAATTTTCGAGGGCATCAGAGGTGCTATTTTTGCAAGGTTTTCAAAAATTATTGTAAAGATAGAATCATGAATACGGTAAAAAAAACATCCATTAGCGAGATCATTCCTCTATCGACTTGGATTCGATTAGGACTGGTATGGGTAGTCGTTGTTATTTTCAGCCTTTTTGGGCATGACTTGCTGGGCGCGCAAATGGGCGGATGGACTGCTGTTGCTGTGTTTTTGCTGTTGTTGGCTACGATCGTGGGGGCCGCTTTTGGTGTCGTGCGTGAAGCAGACGAACTGGCACATAAGTTAGGGGAGCCCTACGGCACTTTAATACTTACGTTGTCGATTGTATCTATTGAAGTTATTTTGATTGCGGCCGTTATGTTAGGCCCAACAGAAAACCCTACTATTGGTAAAGACTCCATATTCTCGGTCATGATGATTATTATGAATTTAGTGATGGGATTATGTCTTCTATTAGGGGGGATGAAGTATGGCGAGCAGGAGTACAATGCGCAAGGCGCAATGGCTTACCACAGCATGATTATCATGCTTGGCGGTATTTCCATGATGCTTCCTAACTTTATCAGCGGAGCCGGTGATGGTTCATTTAGCACGACGCAGGCGATTATTCTTTCAGGTCTTGTGGCTTTGTTGTATGCCGCATTCCTGTATTTCCAGATGACGAAATACCGCCATCATTATATACAGCCTCCAGTAGGGCAAATGGAGATTAGGTTCGCCGATACTATCATCAACGCGGAGTTGGAGGCGAGCGAAAGCTCGCAAGCTACTAATTCTACTAAATCCGAAATTCTAATCCGCTCGATAGTACTTTTAGGGATGATCTTGCCGATTGTGCTACTTTCGCATCATATGGCCGTCGTTGTTGACTATGGGATTCAAGCAGCCCAGCTGCCTACTTTGTTAGGAGGCGTGTTGATTGCGATTATCGTATTTACCCCTGAATCGATGACTGCTGTTAAGGCCGCATTGAATAACGAATTCCAACGGGCGATCAATCTTTGTCATGGCGCTTTCGTATCGACAGTTGGGCTGACAGTGCCTGCGGTATTGATCGTTGGATTAATTGCTGGCAAGACAGTACACTTCGGGCTAACAGGGACAGAAACGATCCTTTTTGTCTTAACACTCTTACTTAGCTTGATGAGCTTTATGGGAAGAAGAACTTCGCCCATCATCGGATTGATGCACTTGACCTTATTTATCGTCTTTATCATGCTGATCTTTAACCCTTAGTGGATTTTTCATTAGCCTAATCTCAGGGTTAAAGTATGTTAATCTATATACGGGCAATTTGAGTAATTGTATAATTTAGCGCTATCAAATCCACTAAATATGAGAATTGCCGTATTGCTTTTTATCTTATTGTCTTGCCTAAATACGCTTCAAGCGCAGATTCAAGTAGTCGATAGCCTCAGTAATACACGAATTGCTGGTGCCAATGTTTACACCGATTCCGGACTCTTGATAGGTTCATCTGATTTGAATGGTGAGATACATTTGGATTCCTTGCAAGCAGCTAATGCATCGACCATCACGTTGAATCATATCTCTTACCAAAATTTAGATCTTCCTTATGCTGATTTTCTGAAAGCCAAGGTTATCCGTATGCAAGCTCGAAGTGTCGCTTTGGAAGAGGTGACCGTGATGGATAGCGAGAAATATGATTATGTGGTTTTGAAGGGGTATTTCAGGAATTATGAAACCTTCAACAATCGCTCTCGCTATCTCTATGATGGGATCGTGTCTTATTATATTCCAATCAATAAGAATAAAGGTAAGTCGAAGATGGAACTCCATCAATATCGCCTTTTTAGCAATGCGGAAGCAAATCAAGAACTCAAAGACACGCAGGGCTCGCTGATGTATTTCAAACCGTCAATCAATAATATACAATCCAAAAGCTTATTGGAAGCCATAGAAGGGGTTAAGGGAGCAAAGTTGAAAAATAGCGGAAATCGTACGGTTATCGAAAATGAGGGTTTGGCGATGGGTTATTCGCAAGTCGGAGCTGATGGTAACACCCAGGTCTTTTACAACGTTTTCCCGCCAGGAAAGAAGGTGCATGTCAGTTTTTTCAGGATTAAATTCGAAGTGTACAAAAGTACCCGTTCAGAGTCCTATCAGGGGAATAACTATACGAATCCTTCCATTATGGATTTAATTAGTCGAGTGTCGACGGTTTCTGCTTCTATCAAACGGCAGAAGGAGCATGGCTACATGCCACGAGATTACTCGACTGAGTTTTATGTTATGGAGCGCAGTTTTTTGACAAAGGCGGAATACAAAGCCTTAAAGCCAAATGATAAACGCTGGCAATTTTTGGAGGAAAAAAGTAAGTATACGGAAGAATTCTGGAAGGATTTAGACCGCTTTGGAATCCCACCGGTAATCAAGAGCGTGGCAAATAAAATTGGCAATGAGCTGAAATTAGCTAACTAATTACCTGTTGATGGCTTGCCTTGTTTCGCTTGGCAGCCGCTCATAATGTTGCAGATATACCTGCGAGAAATGATGCGCATATTTGAACCCACTGATAAAGGCAATCTCCTTAATCTCCATATTGCTATGCATCAGTAGGTGGTGTGCATGCTTTACACGTTGTTTTCTTACATAATTGATGACCGTATCTTGAAAAAGATCCTTGAAAGCATTCTTCAATTTGAATTCATTGATACCAAATTGCCGCGCGATAGTTTTCAGGTGTAGTTCTTGTTGGAAATGGCAGTCTAAATAATTTTTTATTTCTAGCAATATCGTTCGATCTTCCGCTCGCCATTTCGTCTCAGAGGCTGTATTAGCATTATCCTTAAATGCCGAATAGATGAGCTCCAATGCTTTTATACGGATGAACTCTTTCGCAAAGCCTTCCTGATATTGATGATTTAACAGTTCTCGGATCAGCGCATGCTGTTGCGGCGTAATTTTCATAGCCGAGCGGAAGAAACTATAATGTTTGATTAAGAGATGCTCGCGAATTTCTTTATCGCTTAATCCCTGCGAGGTCAGGAACTGCAATAAATGTTCAAGCGAGATATGTAAATCCAATACCTTTCTAGATTTTGAATATTCGAGCTTTCCTTTCGCATTGGGAATATAGATGAATTGATAGTGCCCTTCAGGTATATCGATTTTCTTCAAGTCATCACTTCTAAACTTTGAATCACCCTCTATTTCGAACTGCAATTTAATAAGCTGTTCGCGATGGGCAATACTTAGTTGGAAGGGTTGAATGAGCTGCCATTCCTGATAAGAGATGACGACATCCTCTACACAAAGGCATTGAAAGTTTCCTCTTACAAATTCATTAATTAATACACGATGCTGAAAGCCGTCTTTACAACATTCCGCTGGATTGGGTTCAAAAATCTTTGATAATAAGTCTTTTCCGTAAAATTCCTCAATGGAGATTGTTTTCAAAATATCCTTTTTTTGATATTATTAATCCTCTATTTGATATTCCATAGCGGTCAAAACTAATACATTTGCAGCATTATTTATAATTATTCTAAATAAAAATAGTGTATGCAATACAATTCTACTTTAAAACATTCAAGCACAATTACGATGCTTTTCTTCCTGCTCTTGGTTCCGTTTTTTGGGATGTCGCAGCAGAGAGGGCAACTAGCAGGGGAGGTCTTTACGATGGACGGGAAGCCACTTGCTTATGCATCTGTTAAACTTAAGAATACCAGCTACGGCACTTCTGTAACAACGAGCGGTAGCTACACATTATCGGCCCCAGCCGGCAATTACACGCTCGTGATAAGCTATGCGAACTATTCCGTTCGAGAGATTCCGGTACGAGTCATTGCTAACGAGACGACACAGGTAGATAAGATAACCGTACAATCGCAAGCAAACCAATTAAGGGAGGTTATAGTTTCCGATATACAGCGTAATAAGTTTTCGAGGAAAGAGACCTCTGATATTGCGAGAATGCCATTGGCAAACTTGCAGAATGCACAGGTCTATTCAGTTGTGACCAAAGAATTAGTGCAGGAAATGGGCGCTACAGATTTTAATTCAGCCATGTCTCAAGTGGCCGGCGCAGTAGCGAGCAACGGTGTTAATGATAGTGGTAATGAGGTATTCTTACGCGGATTTAATGCGGGAGTTACCATGCGCAATGGTCTTCCAAGTAGCCCAAGAACTGCCAATGAAATCTACAATCTTGAACGCATTGAAGTATTGAAAGGTCCCTCTGCGACCTTATTTGGTGCGCAGGTTACTTCCTATGGAGGGGTGGTTAATTCAGTAACGAAGAAGCCATTCGAATCTTTTCGTGGTGAGGTAGCTTATACCACCGGAAGCTGGGGGATGAATCGAATTACAGCGGATGTCAATACGCCGTTGAATAGCGACCGAACCGCTTTAGCGCGCTTTAATGTTATGGGCATGACGCAGAATGGTTTCCAAGATGCTGGAAAGCAACAGGCATTCGCCTTTGCAACAAGCTTGCTCTTCAAGCCAAACGACAGAACGACCGTCAGCTTTGATGCTGATATCTATGTTCCGGAGAAAACATTGTTAGCTTATATGCGCAACACGCAGAAACTGACCTACGGAACGATGGATAAAGTGCCATTACCCTATGATAGAGCGCTATTAAGCGATGATATCATGACATCTCGGGCGAATATGAACGTGAGTACCGAATTAGCGTATAAAATATCGGATCACTGGACATCGAGAACATCCTATCAATTTAACCAAAGTGGTGATAAGGAGTCTATTTTCTTTGTCCCAACTTATCTAAATGATAACCAAATCGAACGTCGCTATCGTATATTCGACCGTTATAATCTAACTTACAATTCACTTCAGCAGAATTTTGTTGGCGATTTCTTCATATCCAATGTAAAGAATACGTTGGTAGCGGGTGTAGACTATTCGTTCCACAAGAACACCGATCTATCGATGTCACCGGCATTTCTCACCTTCGATACTGTCGGTATTACCGATCAGGCATGGAAGCCGATTACTAGAGCCGATATCTTGAAGTCTAGAGATGCTAAAAGCCCGGGAGATTCTTATAATCGTTCCGGCAATAAAATACTAAGCGGTTATTTATCCAATGTGACGAATGTTGCTGATCGCTTGTTTGTCATGCTTAGTTTAAGTGTGAATCATTATATGGCGGATGACTCCTATAGCTTTACACCAAATAAAGATCCTAAGAATAATACAGTGCGAACGTTGGAGGGCTATGAACAGACCTCGCTTTCTCCAAAATTTGGATTAGTTTATCAGCCGATTAAAGGACAGTTATCCCTGTTTGCCAACTATATGAATAGTTTCCGGAACATGGCAGCATCACAAGGTTTACCTAGTGACAAAGACCTCAACTTGGAGGCTGTTATGATGAACTGGAAACCAGAGCAAGCTAATCAATATGAGTTTGGCGCGAAGGGAGAACTCTTAGATGGTCGTATCAATACTACCTTAAGTTATTATAATATCGATGTGACCAACAGCTTACGCGAAGTTTCCCAAGACGTTTATGTGCAGGATGGGAAGTTGAGAAGTCGCGGTATTGAGTTCGATTTCATCGCAAACCCAATCAGCGGATGGAATATTATTGCAGGCTATGGATACAATGACATTAAATATGTGAAAAGTATTGAAGCCAATATGAACAAAAGAAAAAACTGGGCACCGAAACACGTTGCGAATGTATGGACTTCCTATAAGTTTTTACAAGGGAGTCTGACTGGCTTTGGTCTCGGTGCTGGTATCAACTATGTCGATAAGGTTTATTTAGACGTACAAGAAGTATTCGCAGTTCCCGCTTATACAACTGTAAATGCCACTGCATTTTATGATAAACCAAAGTATAGAATTGGTGTGAAATTGAACAATCTAGGCGATATTCAATACTGGGATTTCTACGGAAAACCACAGAAGCCTTTCGAAATATTAGCAAACCTGTCATTTAAGTTCTAAGTACATATATCCATCAATTTGCCGGATGCTGCAAAGCATCCGGCATCCCTAAACTCCTAAGGAAATGACTAACTTCAAATTAAGATCAACAGGAAAGGCAGCGTCAGCGGATGCTCCGGCAAAGAAAAAAGGGAAGACCTGGTTCTCCCGTTTGAATGCCTGGCTTCATTTATGGCCCAGTCTTATTTCGGGCGTCATACTGGTATTTGTTTGTTTAACAGGTACGCTCATTGTCTATTGCGACGAAATCTTAGAATACAGTGCCGGTGATGCACGCTACGTTTCGATAGGCAAGGAAAAGGCGAGCGCCGATGAAATAATCGCAGCGGTGACACAATTCGATCCCAATTATCAGTTGTCGCAAATGGTCTTCTTTCAAGAAGCAGCCCGGAGCATGCGCATCCGCGCATTCCATAAAGACACGAAGAAACTTACTTTTTTATATGTTAACCCCTACACCGCTGAGGTGTTGAAAGCCGATCCGAATGCTCACTTCTTCTATGTAACTGCACATTTGCATTCCGCTTTACTTGCAGGAGAGGTTGGGCATTGGATCGTTACGATTTCTACCATCATTTTCGCGCTGGGATGCATTACCGGCCTGATATTATGGTGGCCGAAGCGATGGACTAAAAAAACAGTCAATGACTCCTTCACCATCAAATGGAAAGCGAAGTTCAAACGCTTGAATTATGACTTGCATAATGTCTACGGTTTCTATTCTCTCTTATTGTGCTTTATTCTGAGCGTGACTGGTATTTTTATCTTTTTTCATTCGCTTGGTGAGGTGCTGAGCAAAGCATTCGGCGGTTCTTCCGAGCATGTGGAAGCGATTTTGCCGGAGGCGGATGGAGAAAGAAAATCACGGGACCTCGCCGAATTTGCTTATCGGGCGCTAAAGGCTCACCCCGAGAAGAAAAACGCAGGTATTTGGGTCTATAACTTAGATAAGGTAGGCGCCTATGTGATCAATCTGGGAGTGGCTGGCCTAAAGAGCACCGAAAATTTAGACCTAGCGATTTACAATCGGTATAGCGGTGAAGAGATTTTTATTGATAGGCCATACATTATTCATGAGAAAGTGGAAAATACCATATGGCAATTGCACATGGGACAATGGTGGGGACAATTTGGTAAATTATCGACCTTCTTAGCCGGAATTATTGCGACTTCCTTACCTATTACAGGATTCTTGATCTGGTGGGGCAGGAGAAAGAAAAAGAAAAAATCAACAGCTGCTCGTTTCCAAAAAAGCGATCGGAGCAGAAAGCAAGTTGAATCAGCCGTATCCTAGCCTAGAACTATTTAAATTTCCGTAACGACACACGATAGATATGCAGTTTCATTTCACATTATTAGCCGTACTATTTTTTATATCGACTCTCTGTTTAGGGCAATCTCTTTCAGGTATCAAGGGGATTGTGCTAAATGAGTTTCATGAAGCGCTGGATCAAGTCAGTATTCGTATTGAGCACGCCGATTCAAATACATTTTCTTTATCGAGTGATGCCAAGGGTCAGTTTTTTCAGAAATTGCCAGCAGGTAGATACCAGATAAAGTTTTCCTATCTAGGCCATGCCGAGGCAACGAACGATAATATCCTCGTTACAGACCGGATAATAGACCTAGGCGAAATTATCTTGAAGGCACAGTCCAACACGATTGATGCGGTAGCCATAACTGGAAGGAAGCGTCTGATTGAACAGAAGTCAGACCGCATGATCATCAACGTAGAGAATAGTCTGCTTTCCGATGGCTTAACCGCGCTAGAAATCTTGCAAAGGGCTCCAGGCGTGAAAGTAGATGATGATGGTAATATCAGTATGCGTGGAAAAGCAGATGTAGGCGTCATGATCAATGGCAAATTGTCTTACCTCTCTCAAAAGGAACTGGCCACTTTGCTGCAAGGAACCTCTTCTTCTTCCTTAAAATCCGTTGAACTGATCAGCAATCCCTCGGCGAAGTATGACGCCGCAGGCATGGGAGGAATGATCAACATCGTATTGAAAGATGGCAGAAAGCCTGGATTCAATCTTGCAGTAAACGGCTTTGGCGGGGGCGGCAGGAAAGAGCGTTATGGAGCAGGCCTAAATTTCAATAAGCAAGAAAAGGCATTTAATATATATGGAAGCTATGACTACACTTACCGGGGCGAAGAAGAATATAGAAACTTTGATCGCTACTATGCCGATTTGGGAATAGCCGGTGGATCGGCGGTTTCCAAACAATACTCGAAGACAAATGAACCACTAAATACGAATAATGCTAAGGTTGGGTTTGATTACCATCCTTTTATAAACACACAGTTAGGCCTGTTATGGTCAGGGAACTTTGGAACATACAAAAATAGGAACGCAGGCTATAAAAACGTCTTCAACACTTCTGCGTCTCCTATTTCCAAAGCCCTGACCTATAACGATAATGTGAGTCGGTGGAATACGAATAATATCAACTTAAGTTTCCAGCAAAAAATAGGAGCCAAGGATCATACTTTGTCTGCAGATTTTGACTATATGTATGCTGATTACGATGCCGATCAAGCATTGAATACCTATTATCAGGAAACGGATTATGAGCAAGCTTTTGTTTCTATGCGTAAAAACGAAACACCTTCGGTGAGTAAACTTAGGGTTGGAAAGGTCGACTACCTGCATCATTTATCAAATAAGCAACGTTTCGAAATCGGATGGAAGAGCAGTTGGATGAATTCGGACAATAATGCAATCAACGATACTTTAAGTGTAGCTGACTGGGTTCGTGACTTAGGTACAAGCAACCATTTTCTTTTTGACGAGCAGATCCATGCGGGATATATGAATTATCATCTGGAGTCGGGTCCTTGGACCTTGATGGCGGGCTTACGTGCTGAGCATACTAACGCCGTTGGCAATCAATTAACAACGAACAGCATCAATAAACGAAAATATACAAATCTATTTCCTAGTGGCTCTTTAGGATACAGATTGAACGATAACCACCAGTTGCAATTTTCCTATAGTCGTCGGATCAATAGACCGGAGTACGAGGACTTGAACCCTTTTCGTTATTTTGTGGATGCTTCCATCTTCTGGGAAGGAAACCCGCTATTGCAACCCGAATTAGCCCATAGCTTCGAACTGAACTATTCGTTGATGAAAGATCTTCATCTTTCGCTGTTCTATACTGACGTTAAAGATGTGATGACTAGCGTCCTCACGCAGTTGCCTGAGCAGCAGGTAACCATTCGAAGTTTGCAAAATATCGAGGGATATCGCAATAAGGGCATCAATGTGAACTACGCATTCTCGCCTGTTAAATCATTCAGCAGCATTAACAATATTACGGCACATGAGAATTACTTCTTCGGATCATTCCGCGAGGAAAAGATTGATAATAGGCAATGGTCGGTAGACTTTTTAACTACAAATACCTTGAACCTGCCTAAGCAGTGGTCGTTTGAATTGATTGCCGCTTATCAGTCGCCACAATCGGATGGTGTTTTCAAACAGAAATCCACCGGACATGTTTCTGCCGGTGTCATGAAGCGATTTTTTGATAATAAGTTGAACCTGAAGTTTGCTGCCAATGATATTTTCAAAACACGTCGATATCAAACGGAATCTTTCTCAGGCAATGTCCGTATGAACCAATATATCAATCTAGATAGCCGGACTTTCCTGCTCTCCCTATCCTATAAAATCGGAACGAATGGGAAAGCTTTCGATCGGCTAAATAAGAAGAACGAAGAGCAGAGCCGCGTTCGCGGCGGAAGCTAAAAGATACAAAAAGACCTTGTAATTATGTTTCATTCATAGGTGTCAGAGGTGGCAGGCTCCATATGCGGAGTCTGCCTCTCTATTTTACGATCTGCCTTTGGTTTCGAATATTCATGATCTGCAATAAAACTTTTTTGCTGCTTTTAACGTTTTAATAGGGTTCCACTTATTTTTAACTGCCATGGAGATCGATAAAGTTGCCCTTATTTATATTAAAGACCGCAAGGTATTGAGTTCGATCAATAAGAATCGAGAGCTATGGTATTTGCCGGGTGGTAAGCGCGATGGTAACGAAACGGATCAGGAAACGCTGATCCGAGAGGTGAAGGAGGAATTGGATGTGGATATTATTCCTGATAGCATTGCATACTTCGGAACCTTTCGAGCACAAGCCGACCCTTTTAAGTTTCCGCAAGGAGTGGAGGTGAAGATGTCTTGTTATACGGCTGAATTCCGCGGGACCCCCGTGGCGTCTAGCGAGATTGAAAAGATTGCATATTTCGAATATGCAGACCATGTAAAGTCTAGCCCCGTAGACGTATTGATTTTCCAAGATCTATTGGAAAAGGGATTAATTGATTAGCATATTGTTTTAGTGATGTTTGGTTAGGGAATGGTATAAGCCTTGGATGGGCTAGTTCCCTTTCAAAGCCCTTTCAAACCCAATGTATAACCCAATCAGAACCGCTTGGAAAGGGATGAGAATTGGGAGTGGATAGGGAGTTGGAAAGGAGGGGGGCGAATGAGGGTGAAAGCTTTTTAGGATTCATTTGAAACAATATTTGAAGTGAAAGTTCTTGATGGCCTTTGAAAATAGACACTTTCAAAATAAAAAATCCTGAAGCGGGGAGCTTCAGGATTTTTACCAAACCAATTATTAACCTAAATTATGAAATTTTTACTCTTATTACTTTTGCTTTATATACATAACGCAATTCAAGTGCCTTTCGTTTCATGAACATCCTTTATTAACAATTTTTAACGATAATCTATCGATTATCAATAAAGGCGATAGGTTTTCGGCTAAGTGGATTGTAAATTATCTTCTGTAATGTCGCTTCATCTTCAAAACTGATGTGAGGAGTGACACGTAGTCTGGCTCTAAAATAGTCCTTCAATTTGCTAGCAAATTCTTCGGAGCTATCCGTTGCGAATATGCGAATCAGGATTTCATCTGTTCCGATTTCATTCGATGATATTTCGATCAGGTGCAATTTCACTTCGCTGAAATGTGCTACAGCATCATGCATAGCAGGCGGATAGAGGGTAGTTCCCTTATATTTTATCATTTGTTGTTTTCTGCCTTCTACGGGGCCTAATCTATCCGTTGTTCGCCCGCAGGAACAGGGAGCGCTATATTTTCTTACAAGGTCGCCAGTTTTAAAGCGCAACAAAGGCATAGCTTCGATGCCCAGCGTAGTCACAACAAGCTCGCCTAATTCGCCCTCTTGTACAGGCAAATCGTCTTCGTCCAGTATTTCGGTAATGATAAGCTCCGGGTGCTGATGCCCTCCTTGAAAGGCATCACATTCCGTAAATGCGGCACTCATTTCTGTAGAAGCATAGGTCGAATAGAGCTCGATAGGCCATTTTTCCTGTATTTTACTCGCCAAAAGCGTAGGTTGTAGGTCGGCAGTGCGTAGCGACTCGCCAATACAGATTACACCTTTGACGGAAGATGCTCTATAATCAATATCATTCTCTTCCGCATATTCTATCATCTTGAGGATGAAAGAAGGTACAGCGATAAGATATTTTGGTTCGTAGCGCAGGATAGAGTCCCATTGCAGTGGAGGCACGCCTGCCCCAACTCGGATGATACCTGCTCCGAGTTTTCGCAGACCAAGGAAATAAGCCATGCCGGCCATAAAACGGCGGTCTATAGTCGTCATTAGTTGTACCAGATCCCCTTCTTTTACGCCAGCACATTCGAAAGAAAGCATCTCATTGTAGGCAAGGCGATCCAGATCCTGGTCAGTTAGTCCAAAAGTTACGGGGTCACCCAGCGTACCGGAAGTGGTCGAATAGTCTCTGAGCGCCTTCTTAGGGACACAGAGCAAGTCATCATTGAATAATTGTAAGTCGGTTTTCGTCGTTACGGAAACTTTAGACAGGTCTTCGATAGACTGAATGGTGTCAAGTTGTATGTTTTCCGCTTTAAATTTTCGCTGATAGAAAGGGGAGTTCGCCATCAAATAAGCGATTTGTTTTCTTAACAGTTCGTTTTGGAAAGCTATTATTTCTGACTTTTCTTGGGTCTCTATTTTTGGAATCATAGTTTCTTTCTTGCTTTTAGAAGTTGTTTCTGCAGGTACTCTTTCGCTTTTTCAGAACTCACTTCTTTGCTAAGTGCAATTTCGTAATAATGGCTGGCCTTTTCCCAGTTTTGATGTTTAAAATAGTAGTCTCCCAAAACTTGATGTGTGAACCAAAGGTTGGGATTAGATTTTTCTAATAGCAGTAGATCGCTATCTGAGATTTCCTGTTTTGCTTTCGTAGCCCGTTCGATTATAGGGAGTAAGCCTTTGAATTGCTGAAAATCAACAAAGGCTTTCGTTTTTAGAAACGGATCTGCCGTTATCTCTAGTTCTTTGATCGCCTCAATTGGCTTTTCATTTTGGAATACTTTGCGAAGATCATAGGCTTCAAATGTTCCAAGTTGATAAGGGTTATTCGAGACCCACATTAACAGCTCGTCAGGTTTGAAAATTACCGCATGGTGGGCTAGAAGTTGGTTCAGTGCTTTCTCATTTCCATAACCTATATCTTCATTATTCAAGCCTGTTGCATCGCGCAATACCTTGGCAATATCTCCAGGCTGATAGGTTCCTTTCTTGGGGAAAGATTGCTCCAGTTTATCGAGGCGATATTGGCTGTGGGAACTGGATATATGTGCTTTGTTTCTTTTATCTTTTGTGTAGCTGGGCGATTGAAAATGATTGGTACAGAAAAGAATATCATTGTTTACTTCGAATACATCGAATTGCTTGGGACTTATTTCAATGTTGACCGCTCGGTTATCTTCCGCAGAACCAATCAATAAAGATTCAGATATAAAAACTTCAAAGCCTTTTGCGATTTGTATGGCTTCGTCGATGTTCTGTGCATGCTGCAAAATATCGCGTGCAACGATTGAGATCGGCGTTTTTCCGCGAAGCGGAATACTCGATTTGCCGGCATTAAGCGTGATAGTCAGTCCCTTTTCATTCATTCCCGATACGACACCTATCATTCCTGGCCATGAGACAGCTGCATATTTGTAACCCTCGTCGGGGGCAATAAACTCAATAATTTTGTTTTCAGCGAATGCGTCGTTGACATAGAAGTCGAAATTTCTACCGATCAGTAGTTTGCCGTCTTCGGTTTTGCTACCCCATAGCGCCACGCTGGAACAACCAACGAGCATGAGGTCCTGCATGGCATGACCGATATCGTGTGCACCGTGTAGGAGTAGGCTTCTTTCGTATTTGCTGCCTACATAATCGTATTTATTTCCAGCGTGTCTGGATAGTCCATATATCTCTTTTCGATAGTTGAGGGGTATATCCTGCAGGATATCACGGTGATACCATTTTAAAAACTTCATCAACAAGCGCTGTCGTCTTGGCTTCGGCACAAATTCTGCAACTTTCTGAAAAAAAACATCCTCCTGATGCTGTAAGAAAGGTTTGGTAATCAAGCCTTTTTTGTAGCCTAGTTCAAAATCATTCCCTTTTAGGCGCAATTGTAGGTTTCCATAAGGAGATTGACTTAATTGGTCTTCGCTTTCTAGCCTAACATTAATACTGTCAAATTCTTGCTGAAATCTTGCGCTTTCTTTTTTAAGATTCTTGATCGACCCGCAAGAAGAGAGGAGAAATAAGATTAGGAAAAGACAGAAGGCTCTACACATTTCGTACAGATTTTAGAAAACGATCGAAGAACTCTTCTCTTCCAAGTATTTCACCTGCAGCCATAAAGCCGCTGATTGTTACTCCGAGGATACCATGCAAACGAACATCCTGTCCGGTTAGATATAGGTTTTTCACCTTGGTTTTTGGAGATATCATGCTCGCCAAAGGGTTCGATGCATGCTTCTCTATTCCATACATTGCACCCCGTCGTGTGCCGATATAGTCGCGGTAGGTGAGTGGAGTAGAAGTATATATGGATTTAATATTTTTCTGAATTTCAAAGAAGTATAACGACAATATGTCGATCATTTCTTTAGAAATTCTATTCTTGAATTCGTCGTAGCTGTTACCACGATGTAAGGGCTCCGCGACCGTGTTGCGCGTATCTTCCCACTGCTCCACCTGTTTGAAATCCATATAGGTCAACACGGAAATACTGCTGGCGTATTTTGGATTCGCATGTTGCGGGGTACAGGATATCATGACGGATTTGGGCCTGTCGCCATTCCAATTGTCTTCATAACTCAAGGCGTCGGCTGGCTCATCGAAATGATAAATATTATGATTAAAATACGGAACCGTATTTTCTTTAAGTACTATATGGGTTGAAAATGCAGATGGGCCTTCTTTTAAGCTTTCTAGGCGCTTAATATAAGGCTTCTGGTAATTGTAGTCATCAAATAGCTTAAAGAGCTTTAAAACGCTTAAATTCGAGACAAAGGTTTCCGCTTCATAAATGAAGTCCTTGGTCTCACAGCTTTTGATCTTATCCCCGTCAAAGTTCAAAGCCTCGACCTCCTGATAGGTATAAAGTTTTGCACCATGCAAGCGCAATTGCTTCGTGAATGCTTTACTGATCTGGCTCCCGCCACGTATGCATCGCCATGCGCTCTGAATGTAGGATTTTACGATTAATGCATGCATGTAAAACGGCGAATCGGCGTGCAGACCATAAAGGAAGCCGTTTCCCAAGAGGACGGCTTGCAGTTTCTCGTTCTGGGTCAGCGATGAAATGATATCGAGACAGCTGTCTCGCATAACATCCTCATCATAACCAAAGCCTTCTTTAAGCTCGTATAAGGGAAATTGCGCGCAGTAGCGCTTGACCGTTTCTATATAATTCCGAATAGCTTTTTCTTCCTCAGGGAAGTGATTGCTAAGTTGTAGGATGAAATTTTCGTAGCCTTGTGCCTGTGGATATGCTGTGGGATCGTCTTTGAAACGGATTACATCAAACTGATTGAGATCCATTCGTTCAAATTGAATCTGATCTAAAACACCTAGGTATTTCCAATACTGGCCTAGATTCTCATCTTCAGCGAGCGATCCAATGTAGTGGACACCGGAGTCGAAGATTTCTCGGTCGCGAACAAAGGTTTGCAGATTGCCGCCGTATTGGTTGTTTTTTTCGAGGATGCAGACCTTCTTTCCTGCTTTCGCAAGCAACAGTCCTGTCACTAGACCGCCAAGTCCACTTCCCATAACAACAACATCAAAACGTCTAGTTTCCTTCATTTCTAAGATATACGCGGTAATTTGCTTCTTGATGACGCAGCGAGAAATTTACAAAATCTTCGCTAATATCAGCGCAAAGAACAATGATCTTCTGTATATGTGTAGGGATTTCTATATCAAATTGGGAAATAGCAGAGAGCAAAAGCACCTCCTGATTGTTCCATAGTGCTTCCAGCTGATCTACATATTGGATGTGGAATTTATTGACGATAAAACCTGCCTTCGCAATATCGCGATGCTCCGGGTTGCTGTTAAAGGTGATAAGCTTTCGTGCGGCAAACTGATGCACAAGCAGGAAGTCTACTTGACCGTAGTCGCTTGTGATATGTGCTATCCTTGCCTTCTCCTCTATTTCTAAAAACAATTTATGGTATAGCTTCTTATGTTTTTTGAAATCAAGTTTTACGTGACTTAGTATATCTCCTTCTTTGTACAGGTAATTTAAGTGTAGTTTAGCTTTGAAATAGTTTTCATCTTCCTGGCGGAGCCTGATCTGTTTATAAGTTTCTTTGAAATAACGAGCAATGTTCTTGGCGCGTTGGGCATAGCCGACACCGAATTGAGGATTATCTGGGTCGATTGGCTCGCCTACGTGTATATCGCCTAGGCCGTCGTATATGATGAAATCGCCTTTGGGTAGCGCTTCAGCATTACCATGAAGGAAAACTGGGGTAATTGGCATCTGTAATTCTTCGGATAGAAAGAATGCGCCTTTATGGAATCGATGGACCTCCGAGGTATTGGATCGTGTGCCTTCCGGAAATACGACAACAGAGAACGTACTTCCTATGCGTTCTTTTAGCATGTCCGTTTGTCCTTCGATGCCTGCTGAGGTAGGTAGAAAACCTAAAAAGCGTACAGCGCGGCCAAATACGGGAGAGTTGTAAACCCAGTCGTTGACTAGATAAACTATATTGGAATGCAGCATACCCATACTCAGGCTATCTAAGAATGAACTATGGTTTGCGATCAATATGCTTGGGCGTCTGTTCTCAATACGGTCGATATGGTACATTCTTTTCTTCACTTGATGTTTTAAGTGAAGTACTGAGGACATGTATAGGGACATCCATTTTGAGAATAGAACTTGCTTTTTCAACTTGGACATCGGTAGTATCCAGAACAAAGATCGGATGAGGACAGAAACGAATACACTTGCAATAGCAAAGTAGGAGAAAAGGAAGATGCTCTGTAACAGCAGCCCCAAGTTAATAGGAGATAGACCTTTCTTGATCCGATTAAAAAACAGGAATTTAAATAATAAAGGGTAAAGGACAAATGTAACTAATACAGCAACGCTGACCCCAATAAGCGCAATGGATGAAATGGATTTCAACGCTGGGTGCTTAGCAAAGATGAGTGCTCCAATGGCCAATATAGTCGTCAACACGGCAAGAATAATGGAGGTTCTATAGATAGGCATTTCATCTTTACCGTTCGTGTATTGTTTCTGCAGCGCACTGGTCATAAATATCGTGAAGTCGATACCATGTCCAAATACAAGCGTGCATACGATCGTGCTGAAGATGTTAAATGGGACGTTCAGAAGTCCCATGATACCCGCTGTAATAAAGCCCGTCAATGCAATTGGAATGGATGCAACGATAACTAGCTCAATTCGCTTATAAAAAAAGAATAGAATGAAGATTACCGCGAGGAAGGAATAGCTCACCAAGCTATTGAAATCGTTGATAAGGTAGCCCAAATATTGCTCATTTAAAGCTTGTCTATCGATTATTATATTGTTTTTTCCTTTATTGCTTTCTTCAAAGGATTTAACAAATTGATCTCGATCTTCCGGCGCTAGGGAAATCAGTGTAGAAATAATGTACTGACTATTATCGCCATGAACGAATTCGCGGTAGAACTGAGGATCAAAATCTTCGATATCCTGTAGGCTGATCGTTGTGTACTCGCGATCTAATGCTTCATAAAAAGGTTGGTGCGTTTGGTCTACGAAGCCTTTAGCAATGCTTGTTTGTTCAATTTCACTAATCGTAGTTTGTTTTCTGCTGCTTGTCCAAAACGCATTCCACCGCGCTATGGCTTCCTGCTGGGCGTCTATGCTGGGCACGAGGCTGTTGATAGATTGGATGCTGCTGATGCTCCTGTTGTCCTGTAGTTGGCTTAACTGCGCTTGACTATTGGCTAATACATCAGCTTCTTGATCTCCATAACTGACAATAAACAGGTTTTTCAAGATTTCCTGCCCTTGATTAAGCGCTTTTTCGGCTTCTTGTTGATCTTTCGGGATATAGTTTATCTTAGAGAGGTCGCCGTCAAAACTCACTTTGTGATAAGTGAAAATGCTTATGATGATGAGCAAAAGCGAAAAACCAATCAGTAGCTTATTCTTTTCAAATGGATATTGCGCGACCCGGTCAATGATGTGGGCATGTTTTATTTCCTTTCCCTGATAGACATGAGGTAGGATAATGAGCGTAAATACTGCAGTGGCTACAACAGCGATACTGGCAAATATTCCTAAGTCCATTAATGCTTCCGATCGAACAAATAGCAGACACAGGAAGGCTATAGCGGTTGTTGAGCTGCTCATCAATAAAGGGCGAGAGACGTCTCGGAATAGCTCTTTCTTATTAGCGCTGCTTTTGGAATGCGTAAGGAAATGTAAGGCATAATCGATCGTAATACCGATAAGAATGGCTGAGATGGACAGTGATATCGCAGAGATTTCCGATCGTATAAAGTAGAGGCAGATAATGCCTAATAAGCCACCAAACACGGAGGGAATCATTACAATCAAAGGGACTAACCAGTTTCTATAGTAGAAGATCAGCATCAGCATGAGCAGGCTGACCGAGATAGCTACAGTCGTTAGGATATCGTGTTTTATCTGCTTCGCATTGGCAACCGCGATAAAAGCTGAGCCGAAATAAGAGGTCTCTACATTTTTAAATTCTTGATTTAAGGCCTTTTGAATTCCTCTAAGACTGTCTACAAACACTTCATTATTCTTTGTTTCAGCACCTCCAAATTTCGGGTTGATGAACAGAAAGAGTTTGGACCTGTCTTTGGAGAACAGGAAGCCGTCTTCAAAAACATAATCTGTTCCTCCCTGAAATTGCTGTAGTTTTTTTAAGGCGAGAAAAGATATCTGTAGCGGGTCTTTAACGATGATTTCTTTCATAAAAGATGCCCCACTGCCCATTAGGGTAGCATAGTTTTGATCGACTTGTTTTCTGATACTGTCTTTATGTAGTTTTTGCGCAATAGTAGCATAGTCTTTATCGTCAAGATACACGGGTAAATGCGTGTAAACCAATTCGAAGGAGCGATTGAATAAATCCTCATCTAAGGTGCCTTGAATGTTGTGGTAAAAATGCTCGTATTGGGCTACCGTATCTAGAAAGGCTTGTGCTGCATCCTTTAGGTCATCATCGGTGGCTTCTTCATTTTTACTGAAGATTACGGAGATCTTATCCGTGAAAGACATCTGCTGTATGATGTTGGTGGCGGTCGCCGCTGAATCATCGATAGGAATTACTTTATTGATATCCTCATTGAATCGGATGTTTTTAATGACCATTACGGAAGCAATCAGGAAAAGCATTGCGCTAAGCAATGCGATCTTTGGGTGCTTTTGGATGAGTTTATAAATGGAATAAAAACTATTCGACATGTTTCTTTGCTTTTCGGCTAGCAGATTTAAGGATCAAGTAAAATATCAAACCTATGCTGATGGAAGCAAAAATAGCTAAAAGAAAACTCCCGAGCACATATTGCAACAGATGAATTTTGATAGCCTCCATATTGAGATGGTCGAAATCAAGATGGATAGGTTGGTCTGCTGGAATGATGAAACTGCCAATGTGCAGGGCTAGAAATACGATAATGGGGATAAATGGCGGAATACTAATGTTTGATCCCAGAAATGCTAATGCTTTATTCCAGCGTAATGCTACGGCGATACTGATACATAGGAATGTTTGAAAACCCCAGGCTGGGATTATTCCAATAAACACCCCCATAGCGAGCGACATCGCTTTGACTTCATCGGTATCCTGAGTTTGTAGGATATCCTCTTTTAGGAATTTGCTAAAGCTTTTTTTTTTAGCTTTCGAAAGAAATTACGTGGTTTGATGTAAAGTAGGGTAATCAATACGAGTACCGTATTGAGGATGGATATCCTCGTGAAGTCCTTAAATGGCCTAAAGTGCGATACGCGCTCCGCTGGGTCGTAAAGTACTTTTACCGGAATATTTTTTACCAATACGTCGTTCCATGCTGTTCGAACAATGATTTCTATCTCGAACTCGAATTTATTGGTGTAAAGTTTTTTCGGGAGATGCTTGAGTGGATACATGCGATATCCGGATTGGGTATCTTCCAATCGAATTCCTGTTTCAAACCAAAACCAGAAGTTCGAGAATCTATTGCCGAAACTGCTTTTTCCGGGGATACCGGCCTGTTCCATGTCGCGGTTTCCGATCAATAAGACCGGTTCGCTGTGTTTGGAGAGCTCTTCAAGAAAAACAGGGATATCATCCGGATAATGCTGTCCATCAGAATCTATAGTTATTGCGTAATCAAATCCATCTTCAAGGGCTTGCCTAAAGCCTGCTTGCAGGGCTTTGCCCTTGCCTTGATTCTTCGGCTGATTGATGATTACAATATCATTATATTGAGTAAGGATACTCGACGTAGCATCTGTACTGCCGTCATTAACAACATATACATGGTCTATATGCTGCAATACACCATCAACGACTCTTTTCAACGTTTTAGCGTTGTTGTAGGTCGGAATAATGACACAAACACGATGATTAACTCCCAAGCTTTCCAACATCATTAAGCGGTTAATTGAGCTGATATTTTGATCGCTAGAGTATCGCCGTAATAGGCTGTGCCGCTGATCTTATAAGAGGTCGAGTCAGATTTAATAGCTAAATTAATCTGCAGCTCAGGATCCGTAAAAGGATTGATTAATGCTGTGAACTTTATATTCTTGCAAGAGCTCATCTTTAGCGCTTTATTAGTAGCTGATTCAGTCAGCTCCTTGCATATTTGTAGCATGCAGACCCCTGGTGTAACCGGGTTATTAGGAAAGTGCCCCTGAAATATAGGGTGCTCTGCATTTAGTTTTATGTGAGCATCGACTTGCGTCTCGCTAAGATTACTTTGCAGTACGGTATAAAAATCAGGGATCAGCATAGAGGTCAAACGTTTCTAGTCGGTAAACAAAATTACAATTTAAACTCGCTATCGCTAATACTGCTGTTAAATTTCTTGTTTTTCAACTTGAATAGCGTATAATCATTCGATTTCTCCACAATCTTGATTTCAGATACAGTATGTTCATTATTGCTAAAGGTCAGTTCCACCTGCTTAATAAATCTTGCTATGTCTTTATTCTTTGGGGTTAAGATCGCTAGTTTATCTGATCCATTCTTCAAAAAGCTGATGTTGAAGTTCGTTTCATCGAAGACATTGCCCGTATTGGTCTCCGTCATTAAGCTTTGCAACTGACGAAATCTACGATTCTTATTTAAGTCTATGGTTGATTTCTTGCCCTTCTCGTCTTTCATGTAGAGCTTGTCCTGATCAAAAAGCATCGCATTCTGCTGTGGGGCATCATAACGCCAAAGTAGCTTTTTACCCTTCAGTCTGAAAATTCCTGTAGAGTTTACAGGCTTTTTAAGCACGGATACATATTTACTTGCTTCGAAATTAGCTGTGATACTGCTAATCTTTTGCGCTTGCTTCTCTACATTGCTCTTAAAGGTTGCAGCCTCTGCCGTGCTCATCTTTGTTTGAGCAAAGCTCGTAACTGTAATCAACAAGAATGATATTATAAATAGTCCTTTCAACTTACCCATTTCTTTCTATTTTTAGTAATCTATCCACTGGTATAGATTGTAGATTCATATCCTTCATTTTAATCAACAACTGTTCCAGCACATTGATAGTGCGCTCCGAGGTATCATGGAGTAATACAATATCACCGGGCTTTATTCTCGGTACGATGCGGTTCAATATCCTTTTCTCATCTTTAATCACCGTGTCTAGCGAGCGAATACTCCAGCCTATGATTTCCTTATTGGTGGCCTTGCATGCTTTAATCACATTCGGATTAGTCACTCCAAAAGGAGGGCGATACATGGGCGTAACAGATTTCGTAATCTTCGTAATAGCATCATCGGCAAGCTTTATCTCCGTCGCCATCTCAGCGGCATTAGAAAAAGCAATATCTTTTCGATGTGTGAAGCTATGATTACCTATGCTATGTCCGCTATCTATTATTCTCTTCGCAATCTCAGGATATTTCAACACTTGCTGACCGATACAAAAAAAAGTTGCTTTCATTTCGTATCGATCCAGTAAATTGAGCACTTGTTCGGTGTAGGGGCAGGGGCCATCGTCGAAGGTCAGTGAAACCAAGTTTGTCCTCTGTTCGCTAGCTTTGAAGTGAATTTTGCCAAAATAGCCTAAACGGATATCAAAGACTCCCCACACGGTTAAGCCTAACCCAATGAATGCGACAATGACGAAGAAGAATATACTCCAATAATCATACAAGTAGCCAATTGCTGCAACAACGCAAGCAATTACAATGACTATTCGAATGTACTGGTGTTTTAACATGATTGAATAAGCACTAAGCTATTGTCAACTCCTCGCGATTGATTTATTAATAAGATAGTTTTAAGCTGCTTAGGTTTAATATCGTTGTAGATGATGTTTGATGGTAGCTGTTGAATTTTCAGGACTTCAGCAGCTAGTTTTAAGCCAAAAGCCGATGCCGTAAAGAAAGAACCAGATAAATGCTGATAGTAGGCATGCGAGCTTGCAGGAAATAGCGATGCATATGTTTCAAAGAACCCTTGATCTTGACTGTCTGCATTATAGCCTAAGAAAACAAGATCAATATCCTCAATTTGAAGGCTATTCTTTCCTAGAAAGCCTTCAACTTCAGAAAGAACCGTTTCCTGAGGTCGATTGAAATAATGCACATCAACCAATTGAGCGTATGACTCCTGTTGTCTTTCATTCGAAAGAACGAAAAAGTTAGCACCTTCTGCTAAACAGGCGCCCGAACTGCTTGGTTTTTTGAAATCTATCGATGCCCCTTCTGTTTTATAAAGCCCAGAAAGCTGAAATAAGCGATCAAATTGAGTTGAAGTCTCATCAATGCCACCTACGAGTACTGAATTGGCTCCGAAACTAGCTATTTGTAGCATTGCATCAAATAAGGCCGCTTCGAAGGAGTTTGCTCCATTTACATAGGTGAAGTTATAGGCTTTGCAGCATAATTGCAGAGCAATCTGTGCTGCGACGGTATTATGTGTCGATTGAATAAAGGAAGTTGGCGTGAGGTATTCTTCATCATTCTCAATCATGGCGTCTAAGAATTTCTCAGAGTCTTGAAGACAACCTAGACCAGTCCCGGTGATAATGGCATCCGGATAGTTCACATGCGCCTCTTGCATTGCTTGGTGCGCAGCATAAATTCCCATCTTTACAGATGCCGACATTCGCCTTAATGCTCCCGCAGGAATAAGTTCTTTATAGGAGGGATGCGCCACTTTGTTACTGATATTAATCATGCAGGGCTCATCACTCCACACATTAAAACCTAATGATTGGATTCCTATTGATCCTAAACCGTTAATATAACATTTCATCCTTAACCTTTTGAAAAAATGAGAGATGAACAATTGCCCCCAAAGCCGAATGAGTTAGAAAGTACATGGTTGATGTTCTTTTCGCGGAGTTCCGTAGTTGGCACAAGCTCAAATTCTTCCATCTTGGTTTTAAAGTTCAGCGTAGGGAATACCATTCCTGCTCGTAAAGCTAAGATGCTGTATACTGCTTCAATTGCTGCTGCAGCCGCTAAAGTATGGCCAGTAAAAGACTTGGTAGAGCTAAATTCCGGAACTTTATCGAATATTCTAAGCAATGCTCTTCCTTCTGAGAGGTCATTATTAGCGGTAGCTGTGCCATGTACATTGATATAATCAATATCCTTTGCTAATAAGTTTGCTTTTTTCAGCGCTTTCTCCATAGCTAAGTAAGCACCTTCGCCGGTTTCGGAGGAAGCTGTTTGATGGTAAGCATCATTTGCATTGCCATAACCGCTGAGGTAGGCTAATACCTGCTTATTTTCTTTTTGTACTTGTTCTTCAGATTCGATTACCAAATATGCCGCTGCCTCTCCGAGATTCAAACCTTTGCGGTCTTGGTCGAAGGGTGTGTTATCCGTGTCAGAGAGGATCATTAAGCTATTAAAACCGTTGATAGTAAACTTACTTAGTGCATCCGTTCCGCCGACGATAACTCGGTCTAAACGACCGGTTTCAATGAGTGCAGATCCCAAAATGATGGCATTAGCCGCGGATGAACAAGCAGTAGATATACCTGTTACCATTCCCCGGATTCCCAAGTAATCCGCAATTTTATTATTACTATCACCAACATTATGGCTATTGATGAATTTCTGCAATGCAGCTTGATCCTGAAAGTCTTTGAAGTGTTTTTCGGTCGTATCCATGCCGCCTACGCTAGTTGCAGATATTAATACTGTTCTAACCGAATTAATGTCAGAGATTCCTGCATCTACAATCGCTTGTTTTGCGGCATAGGCGCCTAAAAGGCTCGTCCTGGTAAAGCTATGACCTAACGGAAGGTTTAAGCGATCTTGAAATTCCTCATTACTCACTTTTATTTCGCCAACCTTAATGTGACCTGCATGTTTAGATTGGAAGTTCTCTAGATAGGAGATGCCGGTTCGTCTGTTTACTAAAGATTGGAAGTTCTCATCGACAGAAAGACCTATCGACGAAACAATACCCATTCCGGTTATAGCGACTCCGATCGGCATTTTTTTACTTCGTACGGTTTTGTTCGACGAAAGCCGCTAGCGTATTAATCGAGGCAAAGATCTCCTTGCCTTGCTTAGGGTCGGCAAGTTTGATACCATATTGCTTATCTAACAGTACAATTAGTTCTAGTGCATCTATGGAGTCTAATCCAAGTCCATCCCCGAATAAGGCGTCATCGTCTTGAATATCTGCCACACTAATATCTTCCAGATTTAACACCTCAATTATCTGTTGTTTTAACAGATTCTTTAATTCCGCCATCCTTATTATTTATTTATAATCTGATCTATGTTTTCTATGTTATGTTCTAAGATTCCCTCAGGTTCAACCAAGTAAAAGTTGGCCTGATAGTCTCCGTTTATCATTTTTAGCCATCCGCAGAGTACTTTACTGGCCTTGCTGCTATTTATCAGAAGCTCGCAGTATGGAGCGATGTATTCCGATTGGTATCTGTCGGCGAGTAAAAACATGCTTTCCGATTTCAATTGATGTCGAATACTCACTTCGCCGATACTGATATTGGGAAGTGTGTAAACGAACACCGCTGGGCTAGGGTAGAAGTTGTCTAAATTGCTTATGAGCTTCTGATGCTGTAGATCGGAGTCCAAGCTACCTTCCTTATTGCAGAATACCAGTGCAATATCCTCTTCCTCATTGTTTGTTAATGCTATTTCTGACGCTAAAAAGGCTAATTTACATAAATTATCCATCTTGTAAAACTTCGGATAATTAATCTCTAGATGCTGATATAGTTCTTTAGCGAAGTCCTTAAAATCTGAACTCTGTCCTTCGAAAACTACGTTGTCATTCCAAAGAACCCTATTATCACGGATAGCTATATATTGGCTGATCTTCTGCATCCCTAATCCTTTGAGAGTATTATTGCGGTATTTGTTCCACCGAATCCTGACGCTGTTTTTAAGGCCACTCGAATATCGCACTTCCGTTCCGCTGTCAAAACCTCAATTGGCTGTGAGGTTCCTAGCACTTGGAATCCTTTGCTGGGTAACAACAGGTTTCTTCGCATGCATTCTACTAAAAGTACACACTCCAAAAGACCTGAAGCGCCCAATGTATGTCCGTAGTTCCCTTTATAGCTGGCAAGTGGTACTGTCGACAGATCCGCACGATTGAAAGCTATTGCTTCCATTTCATCGTTATAGATTGTAGCGGTTCCATGTCCAACAATATAATCAATGTTTTCAGCGCGTAACTGAGCTTCATCTAATGCTTTTTGGATGCTTAGAAACAAACCTTCGCCTGTTCTGGAAGGCCCAGAAATATGGTTGGCATCGTTTATATTCGCATCTCCTGCAACTCTTACGCTATCCGATTGCCTCTCCGTTGAGACGTGACAGGCAACAGCAGCTTCGCCTAAGCTAACACCGGATCTATCCTGATCATAGGGGCGACAGGCCTCTGAACTAACCGCCTGAAAAGAATTAAACCCTGATTGTACAAATGTTGAAACCTCATCAAAAGCAACGATATAGGCATCTTCAAATAATCCCAATTGTAAATAGCGTTTCGCTATGGAAAGAGCCATTAGGCCCGAAACACAGGCATTGCTGACAATTAAAGGCTCTTTTTGGAAACCAAAATAGGTTGCGATATTTTTTGCTAAAGTTGGGATGTCGCTGGCCTCAGTATCATTTTCCGCGAGGGCTTTGACATTTCCCTTCGTAGTCGAAACGATTAGTAAACTATTTTCTAAAGATTTTCTGTCTTGAATCAAAGGAAAGAGAGCAGCAATAGCCAATTTCTCTATTCTCGACGACGCGCTTGTTAGGCTGAGACGAGCAAATAAAGCCTCCACTTGATCCTCATTTATCGATGAAATAAAAACTTCATCGAGGATGCCGTTCAGCTTAAGCTTTTGAATACCGGTCTTTCCGGCGCGTACAGCTTCGAAGTTTTCGTCCGTAGTAAAGCCCAGCGGACTGATTATATTGGACTCGTGAATGTAGGCTTGTTTCATAACATCCCCACTTTCTTTTTCCATTCCTTTAAAAAAGGAGGGATCGACAAAATGAGGTTGTTATCAAAGTCTGTAAAAACCTGAACAGTCTCTCCCGTACATACCAATTCATCTTGGCTGTTATAGATTTCAAAGTTGAAGATCATCTTTGCCGCAGCACAATCGACATAGGTCGTCACGATATAGGCATCGTCTGCATATCTAAGGGGCTTTTTATGTTCGCTAAGAACTTTAACAATAGGTGTGGCATATCCGTTTTGTTGAATATCCTTATAAGATATTCCGTAATGCCGGCCGAAGGCCTCTCTACCGTCTTCGAAGTAGCCGATATAATTGCCATGCCATACAATACCCAAAGCATCAGTTTCGTTAAACTTAACTTTAAAGTGTTCCGTATGCTGTAAAATCTTATCGGTTTTAAATCGTTCTTTTCGTCTATTCATAGCTTGATATTGGCTTTCGCCAGTATGCTTACAAAAGTAGGCAATCCAATTAGCTTTTTCTGTGAAGAAAATTATTTTGCTACTACCGTCTTCATTTGTCCTGTAGCAATAATTGTCTGCTCTACTTTGCTTGTTATCTCTACCAGGGTGACACCGGAAAATTCTTGCAATATGGTTACTTCTGATTTGATTTGCTGATGTACTTTCGGACATTGATAAATCTCTAAGTTACTGATGCTCCCAATATAGCCGATCGGCGCCTGTTCGCGACGAAGGTAATAGCCAAATCCAGTATGCAAGGCAACAGACTGGGCCATATGCTCTATAATTCCGGTTTCTTGAAGGTATTCGTTTTTCAGAAAAATGTTATCAGGGTTCACCGTGAAAGTTGCTACGATGCCCTCAACATGGTATTCTAACAAGCCATCGACCATTACCATCGGAGGACGCTGCGGTATACATTGGTAAATGATACGCTGGTCATTAATGGGAAATTCGAGCTGCTGATCCATTATTCTACGTTTGATTGGCCCGCTAAAATAGTAAAATCTAAGTTAATCGAGCAGTTTTGTCAGTGTTGCGGACATCGCATGCGAAAAATCTGGTTCTACTTACTTTGACCCTGTTCGAGTAAAAAGGTTTGAATATTAAGGAAATAAAGCTGGGATTATTCCTTGTTTTCTGCTTTCCAAAAATCGAAAAAATTAAACCACTGATACGGATATTTCTTGAGCATTTGCTCCATACTTTGCGTGTAAGCATTTAAAACCGCTTGCGCGTCCCGGTGTTTTACAGCAGGGGCCCTACGCGTATATAAATGGTAATGTAGATTGGGTTCTTTCATTACATACACAAAAGCAATCGGCGCATTCAGGCGCGAGGCAATCATGAAAGTGCCTGCAGGGAAATGTGTATCTTCCCCCAATAGTTCCGAAGACATTGTTTTAGAGTTATCAAAATAGCGATCTCCCGTTAAACAAATGAGATCATTATTCGCCAATGCTGCTGAAATTTCGAATATATGCGACATATCTTCTTTGATATGTATGAAGTTGATTTGCGAATTTTCTTTAGAAATACTGGATAAGTAGTCTTTAATCACTGTCCGTTCTTGATCGGCTGCAACAATGTGAATTTGCTGGTTGAGATCTATATCTGCGAAGAACTTCTCTGCAATCTCGAAATTCCCGATATGACCGCTAATTAAAATTCCGCCTTTTTTCTCGTCGAGGAGTTGTTTTAGTATATCTATACCATCGAAATCAAAGGTAAATCGATTACGGAGTCCGGCAAATAGTGCGAATTTATCGATCAAAACCTGACCGAATACGAAATATCCCTTGTAGAGTGCGAGTATTGATTTAATAAATGGAAAGCCTTGACGTTTTCTATAGTAGTAAAACATAGCCTTGGCAGTCATGGGATAGGCTAAAACATAATACAGTGCTACCGGAATCAACAATCCATATGCAGCTCTGACACCAAGTTTCTTAATAATGTTGACGAAAATTTGGTAACCCAATAAGGTACCCTTGGATTTACCGTCCCATTGGCTCATCTTTAATCTTGTTTAGCCAAGATTTTCTTTTCAATTAGGTTGTAAAAATCTTGAAAGGAAACGACATCTGCAAAATCAGACTCAACCAATTTAACGCCGAAATTAGATTCAATAATCACTACCAAATCCACATAGTCCAAACTATCTAAGTCTAGCGTTTCTTTTAAATTTTTGTCGGCAGCAATTACATCTCCATCAACCTCGAACTCTTCCACTAAGATTTCGTTTATTTTGTTGACGATGTCTTCAATTTCAATATTCATTTCCACTATAATTTGAACTTCTTCACGATCATAGCAGAATTGGTTCCGCCAAATCCAAAAGAATTGGACAAATATACACCAAAATCTTGATTTTTCGTTTCAGTCACGATATTCAATTTTGAGGAATACTCGTCCGGTGTATCGAAATTGATGTTCGGCGCTATAAAACCGTGATTCATCATCAAAGTAGAGTAGATAATTTCGCTGGCGCCAGCCATCCAACATTCATGTCCTGTCATCGATTTTGTTGAACTGACAAATGGGCGAGTGGCACCAAAGACTTCATCAATGGCCTGCGCTTCGTTGGCATCGCCTACAGGCGTCGACGTTGCATGGGCATTGATATATTCAACCTCCGAAGCATCCATATTGGCCTGTTCCAAAGCTTTTCGCATGGCTGATGCCGGACCTTCAACGTTTGGAGTTGAGATATGACCTCCATTGGAAGAGAAGCCATAGCCCACAACTTCTGCAAAAATAGGAGCGCCGCGTTTTAATGCGCTTTCCAAACTTTCGAGAATAACCGTTGCTGCGCCACCACTTGGAACCAGTCCGTCGCGGTTAGCATCAAATGGGCGGCAGGCTTTCGTTGGGTCTTCGTCTTTTGCAGAAAAGACACCTAAGCCGTCAAAGCTTGCCATTGCATATTTATTGATTTCTTGTGCTCCTCCACAGATTACCAAATCTTGCAGTCCATTTTTGATCATCATATGCCCCAAGCCTATAGCATGAGAGCCAGAGGCACAGGCCGCAGAAATCGTCATATTGACTCCGCGGATATTAAAGATTGTGGAAAGGTTCATGGTCACCGTGGAGTTCATGGATTTGAAGATAGCACCGGAACCAATTAAGGCGGTATCTTTTTTCTCCCTCACAATGTCGGTCGCATCAATGATAGCTTTAGAAACACTATCGTTTCCATAGATCAAGCCAATTTCACGCTCGTTGAAAGCCTCAATAGGAATGTCCGCTTCGCGCAATGCCTCCAAAGTAGCGAGGTAGGCATATTCGGTTTCTTCGCCCATCGTGACGCGCTGCCGTCTATGTAGAAGCGCTTTAAGCTCCGGGCTAGGGACGCTGCCCGTTAAAGCCGAGCGAAATCCATATTCCTTACGTTCCTGATCGAAGATAATCCCCGATTTGCCTTCGTATAGCGATGTCTTAACTTCATCGAGACTAGTTCCGATGCAGCTATAGATTCCCATCCCTGTAATCACCACTCTGTTATTCATCCTTTATGAATAAATCCCTCCATTGATATTGATAACTTCTCCTGTAATATAGCTTGATTTTTTTGATGCTAAAAATGACACTAAATCCGCAACTTCCTCAGCTTCCCCGAAACGGTTAACCGGAATCATCTTCTTCAGTTCTTTCTGGTCCATTTCTGCAGTCATATCGGTATTGATAAAGCCCGGTGCAACAGCATTTACGGTAATGTTGCGCTTTCCAATTTCCTGAGCTAGGGCTTTGGTGGCCCCGATAACTGCGGCTTTCGCTGCTGAATAATTTGTCTGACCGGGAGTTCCTTTGACTCCAGAAACTGAAACCATATTGATAATCCGGCCATAGCGATTATGCAGTAATTTCTGGATAAAGAAGTTCGTTACGTTATAAAACCCGCCTAAACTAGTCTGGATCACATCGTTCCAATCTTGTAGGGGCATCCACATAAAAAGGCCATCTCTAGTAAGTCCGGCATTATTAACGATTACTTCAACCAAAGCGTCCGGGTTCTTTTCTTCCCATGCCGCCAATGCCGACTTCACTTCTTCCGCATTGCCGACATCGAATTTAATGATTTCACCATCCGAACCAGCGGCTCTAACCTCTGCTAGGGTTTCCAATGCTGCAGACTCGTTTGAATGATAATTTATTAAGATATGGTAGTCTGTATCCTCGGCAATTTTTTTACAAATTGCTCGCCCGATTCCACGAGACCCACCAGTCACTATTGCATACTTTTTTGTTTCTGCCATTATTTGCTAAATAGTTCGGCATTATCATACCACTTTCCAACTACATTACCCTCTGTATCGATAAAGCCCCAAGTTTTGTTGAACTTAACTCGAGCCACACCATTGATGAAGCCTTTGCTGTCCGCATCAAACATATCCAAACCGAATGCGGTGATACTATATTGCGCGGGTATAACTAATTTACCGGATTTATCGATAAATCCCCAGTTTTTTCCAACTTTTACCGGAGCTAGTCCGTCGTTGCTGAATACCTCAGCATCTTCAAACTGATATTCAACAACTAGATTGCCCTTCGTGTCGATATATCCCCATTTAGAGCCGTTGTAAACCGGTGCTAGGCCGTTTACAAAAGAACGAGCCTTATCGTATTGAGGTTCTACGACCCAATTACCTTTTGTATCAATAAAACCTATTTTCTTGTTCTTGCGTGCGTAGGCTAGACCATCTGTTGAAAAATCCCAGATTTTGTCTACAGCTTCCAAGCCTTTAAACTCGCCTTGAACGACTACGCCAAACTGTGTTCCTTTTTTAGCATAAGCCGATCCATTCATGTAATTTCCAATTTCATTATAGTCGGCTGGTATAACCTCTTTTCCCGATTTATCGATAATACCCCAGCGCTCAAAATTCTTTACGCGGGCATAATCGCCGTCAAATTTGCGAATCAAGTCGTATTTTGGGGCTAAAACTTCCTTGCCATCAGGAGAAATGATGCCTATCTTGTTATTCTGTTTAAAGAAAGCAAGGCCATCTTCAAAATCATAGATTTTATCGGTTGATACCAGGTTTAATCGTTCACCTTTTTTGTTGATATAGAACCAAGTGCTCCCTTGCGCAACTACAGCAACTCCATGGTCAAATGCTTTTACGCGATCGAATGTAGGTTCAATGACCCAGTTGCCTTGCTCATCGATGAATCCCCATTTTTTGTTCTGTAAAACCGGCGCTACAGCATCATTAAAATCACCAACCTTTTCAAATTGCAAAGCAATAACTTCATCTCCGGATTTGTTGATAAAACCAGCTTTTTTATTGGAAGTAACTTGAGCGAGCTCTTGAGCAAACCCGAATTGGGAGGCGAATAGTGCAGCAATAGCAAGTACGTGTTTTAGATTCATAATTATTTAATTAGATATTCTTTTACATTATTAACAATAGGGTACATCACGATATCCTCCTTGAAGACCGGCACTAGCTCTCTCAATTCGCGATAGACGGACCTCGATGCTGAGCTTAATCGATCCTCAATGTCAAGAGCTTCTACCGCCTGTGCAATCGTAATCCATTCAATTGCAAGTACCTCAAAAGAATTTTCGATTACCTTACTGCAGATAACTGCGGCATTTGTTCCCATGCTGACGATATCTTGGTTGTCATTATTGTTCGGGATGCTATGTACGTACATGGAAGTCGACAAAGCTTGGTTTTCCGCAGTTGTTGATGTTGCGGTAAACTGGACGCCCTGCATACCGAAATTAAATCCAAGTTTCCCCAAATTTACGAAAGGAGGCAGCAACTCGTTGATCTTCGAGTTTAACAAATAGTTAAGTTGTCGTTCCGCTAGCATGGATAGCTTAGTCACGACAAGCTTTAAGCGGTCCATTTCTAGGGAAATATAATCGCCGTGGAAATTTCCACCATGGTAAACATGCTGTGTTGCGACATCGACAATAGGATTATCATTCGCCGAATTGATCTCCTTTTCTAAGATTGCTTCCACACTGCGGACAGTATCGAATATTGGTCCTAGAATTTGAGGAACGCATCGTAGAGAATAGTATTCCTGTACCTTTTCTTTGAAAATATCTTCGCTATTATTTCCGTTGTAAAGGTGCTCATGCCTGCGTCTGATCAGTTGGCTATCTGCCAAATGATTTCTCATCGCTTGAGCCACATCCCGTTGCCCTTCGTGGAGTTTGGCTTGATTTAATTCTACCGAGAAGTGGTCGTCATATGCCTGAACCAACTCATTGATAAAGCAGGAAGCCTTGATCGACCAGTCGATCAATTTCTGTGCTTTGTACGTATTTACAATGCCTATTCCCGTCATTACCGAAGTGCCGTTGATCAAAGCAAGGCCTTCGCGCAATTTAATCTCAATAGGGGTTAAGCCCAGTTCTTGGAAGACAGCTTTAGTTTCTCGGCGCTCGCCTCTATAAAACACTTCACCTTCTCCAATCAGCACTAAGGCCAAATGCGCTAATTGCACTAAATCACCACTTGCGCCAACACCTCCATGTGCAAAGATCAATGGAGTAATATCTCGGTTGATCAGCTCGCGCATCAGTTCGATAACGGAGATGTGAATTCCTGATTTTCCTAACGAAAGGCTGTTCAAGCGCGCTAAAATGCTGGCTTTTACATGTTCTGCCGAAAGCGGTTGCCCGGTTCCGGAGGAGTGGCTTCGAATCAGGTTATATTGAAGCTGTAATTGATCTTGTTCTTGGATTCGATATTGTGCCATCGGGCCGAAGCCGGTATTGACACCATAAATGACTTTGTTTTTCGAGAAGCTTTGTAAAAAATCATAACAATTGTTTACTCTGTCGATTAGCTCTTTGCTTATCTCTATTTTTTTGTTTTCAAATAGAACTTCGTTAAACTCTTTAATCGTTAGATAATCGTTTATGGTTTTCATTTAAAATAATTAGTTTCTTCTCTTTTAATTGTTCTAAATGTATGTAATTTTGGAACAAATTTTTGTACCGCAAAAATAGAATTTAAATATTATTTACAGCTATGGAAAACGAAATTGTTGACGTCCTGATCATTGGTGCGGGACCTAGTGGTGCAGTAGCCGCAGGGTATTTGCAGCAACACGGCGTGAACATCAAAGTTGTTGAAAAGCAAAAGTTTCCGCGCGTTGTCGTAGGCGAAAGCTTGATTCCCAGAGTTATGGATCATTTTGAAGAGGCGGGACTTCTAGAAGCATTGAATTCCTATGGATTCGAGAAGAAGCCAGGTGCTCGCTTTATTCGCGGGGAAGAACACTGCGTATTTGACTTTAGTGATAAGTTTGGTGAAGGTTGGGACTGGACCTGGCAAATTCCTAGAGCGGATTTTGATAAGGCAATGACGGATGAATTACAACGAAAGGGGGTGGACATTGCCTTTGAAACGGAGGTTTTGGATGTATCATTCGATGGCACTGATTCGTTAACGACCGTTCGCGATAAGGCCGGTAAACTATCAACTATCTCTGCAAAATTCGTGATCGACTGTAGTGGATACGGACGAGTGTTGCCACGTCTACTGAAGCTCGAAATGCCATCGAAATTAGATTATCACTCTGCTATCTTTACGCATATCGATGATGTTCGTCGTCCAGATGGCGTAGAAGGGACACAGATTTCCTTCGATATTATAGAAACTGAAGTGTGGCTGTGGGTGATCCCTTTCTCTAATGGTAAAACAAGCGTAGGCATTGTGGGGCCAACAGAGTATATCAATAAGCTCTCTGCCAGCATGGATAACCATGAGGCAATACAGGAAGCAATTAAGTTATCGGATTACTATGTGGCTCGCTTCAGCGGCTTACCCTATGAATTTGACCCGATTCGCCTAACGAATTATTCTGTGGCAGTATCGCAATTCCATGGTGCTGGTTATGCATTGACAGGCAACAGCACGGAGTTTTTAGACCCTGTATTCTCTTCGGGTGTCTGCTTCGCGACGGAGTCGGGAATTTTGGCTGCAAAATTGGCGAAGCGCCAATTGGAAGGTGAGGTTATTGATTGGGATCAGGAATATTCTGCATATATGAAATTCGGTATCGATGTGTTTACGACCTATGTGAAGGAATGGTATACCGGAAACCTGCAAGAGCTGTTTTACCATCGTCCGGAAAATCCAGATGTAAAGCAAAAGATATGTGCGGTGTTGGCTGGCTATGTTTGGAATAAGGAGAATCCATTTGTTGCAAAACATCGTAATATTGTGAAGAATATGGCTTATTTGATTAAGCAGTAGGGTGTTGGTTTATTTCAACGATTCTGCTCGTTGAGTGTTCTACATACAGAATCAACACTTTAATTGCTATGCCAGACAAGAAAAATCCGCGTATTAAGAAAGAAGATACTTATAAAGCTTTGAAAAAAGAGGGAATGAGTACAGAGAAAGCAGCAAGGATTGCTAATGCGCAAAAGGCAGGAACGCTAGATCATAAATCTGAGAAATTGGAAGATCGTTCGAAAACAGAACTTATGAGCCAGGCAAAAGAAATTGGGATAACTGGAAGGTCCAAAATGTCTAAGTCTGAGTTAATCAGTGCTATTCGTAATCATTAGTGATTCCGAATAGTTTGAAAGTATTAAAGAATAGTTAAAAAAAGGCAAGTCTTCTCTTGCCTTTTTTCATTTCCAATCCAAACCATCAATCATCACCCCATTCCCACACTAATCCACCTAAAAAACATCAACATTAAATTTTCGTTAAGCTTTAAACTTTTTTCTTATTACCAATTCAAACTGTTAAATTGTTCGTTATGAAAAAGCTACTCCTTATCCTAACTTTTGTCTTTGCCGTAAGTTTATCCTTTGCTCAACATGGGCGTTATGAAACCGATATTTTTGGGACTCTACTTTTTAAATCCAACAAAGATTCCTACAGCGCAAGCCTGGAGAAAAACGTATTTGGCGATTTAGTTTTTTCCGATTCTAGAAAAAATCATGAGAAATTTGAGAACAAATATCTCGGTAGATTTATGCCTGGTATTCTGAATAGTAAAGATGCGCAGCAAAAGTTTTTTCAAGAGTTGATCTGGCAGAATAGGAATAGAAGGATATGAGTCTTTCTATTCCATCGATATTTTCGGAACGATCATCACGAAAGATAACCGTGGTAATGAGCGGGAGAGCGGAACTGATATCTTCGGACATGAATTTGTGAGGGACAAAAGCAAGGGCAGTACATCCAGCATCAAACGAAATATACACGGTGATTTAGAATACACAGAAGACGGCAATCAAGCCACTTTGAGGAAGGATATTTTCGACAAATGGTCTTATTCCGACAGCTTTGGTAATCGTGTCGAGTTTTCTTCTAGAACCTGGGATCGCATCCTAAATCGCTTAGGTTCAGAGAAGGAAATACTATGGTATTTTGTCGATCAGTTTTTCTATGACTAGCTACAAGACGAAAAAATAATTTGCATAAACTAAAAGGATATTTTACTTTTGGCCCCGATAAATATTTTTAACCCTTTAAAAAAGACGAAGATATGTTTGTAAGTACCCCAACTTCTCGAGCGTTTGCAGCAAATGGATTTGCTGTGGCTTGCTTCGTGCTTTTTTCTTAAAAAGATCTTATTAATCTTATTCTGCCTAGCACTTGGTTGTTCCTTAATGAAAGTTGAGATTTAATTAGGTATTGAGCGACGTAACGGAACTAAGAAAGTTTTATTTAAAAAGCCCGTCATTTTAAATCGGATGGTCTTTGTTTGATCTTTCAATCTACAGGATCAACCGGAATATTCAATTCAATTTTTATTACAATGGGAAATAAACTTTCTGGGAAAGACCTAATTAAATTGGGTTTTCCGCAGAATAACGCGATAAATATTGCGCTAGGGCAGATATCGCGATATCGCAAGCGCGATAAAAAAGAAACAATATTACAGGAAGCCAAACAAGTATTGTTGTTTCCTGAAAAATACATGGGACATGGAACTTGGGGAAAGGTTGCTGAAGGCTTGATCAAACCGGTAGAAGTCAGAATGCATCAATTGCGAACACATCGTGTTCCCTTTGAGATTTTCGGAGAGAATGAGATTGACGAATTGGCAAAGCGTCAACTCTATGACTCTTTAAAACTTCCTATCGCGGTGCAGGGGGCGCTGATGCCGGATGCGCATGCAGGTTATGGTCTGCCGATCGGCGGAGTCTTAGCGACGGATAACGCGGTTATACCTTATGGGGTAGGCGTTGATATTGGCTGCAGAATGAGTCTATCCATCTTCGATTTTCCCGCCACTTATTTGAAAGGCAGGGGATTCCAATTGCGTAATATCCTGAAAGAGAATACAGCTTTTGGACTCTATGAAACGCATAAGTCGCGAGCAGATCACGAGATCTTTTCGCATGCAGCATTTCAGGAAATACCACTGTTGAAATCTCTAAAGGACAAAGCTTATAAACAGCTGGGATCTTCTGGCGGAGGAAACCATTTTGTGGAATTCGGAATAGTCGATTTGTATGAAGATCGATCAGATTGGAAGCTCAGCAAAGGATCATATTTGGCGGTTCTTTCGCATTCAGGTTCTCGTGGCTTGGGCGCTAACATTGCGAAGCATTATACCTATCTGGCGCAAAAGCAGTGTCCACTTCCTAAGCAAGTACAACACTTAGCCTGGTTAGATCTGGATACCCACGACGGACAAGAGTATTGGACTGCAATGAACCTAGCGGGCGACTACGCTAAGGCCTGTCATGATGATATTCATCGTAGATTGGCAAAGGTATTGGGAAAACGAGCGGTGCTGACAATCGAAAATCATCACAATTTTGCTTGGAAGGAGTTTGTGGATGGAAAGGAATGTATCGTGCATCGCAAGGGTGCAACGCCGGCGTCCGAAGGTGTTCTAGGAATTATCCCAGGGTCGATGACGGCTCAGGGTTATATTGTAGAAGGGAAGGGAAATCCGTTGAGCTTAAATTCTGCCTCCCACGGGGCCGGACGTGTCAAATCGCGTGGCGAATGCAAGGATACGATCAGCCGCAGTGAGATGTTTGCAGATTTGGAGAATAAGGGTGTGGAGTTATTAGGAGGGTCGGTTGATGAAGCTCCTATGGCTTATAAGGACATTCAGAAAGTGATGCGTCTTCAGGAGGAGTTGGTGTCGGTTTTGGGGAGTTTTACTCCCAAGATTGTACGAATGGCTAAGTAGGGAGGAAGGATGAAGATACAATTACAGATAAGCTCGGGGCGAGGCCCTAAAGAATGCTGCATGGCAGTAGCGAATGTTTTTGCACTGATGCTGCTTGAAGCAAATGCCTTAGAAATAGAACTCAAAGTCCTACAAGAAGAACGTTCGGAAGGTTTAGCTTCCTCTATTTTACTGGAAGTGAAGGGGAAGCAATGCGTTCGTTTTGCATCGCAATGGATTGGTACGATACAGTGGAAATGTGAAAGTCCCTTTCGTCCGAAGCATCCACGTAAAAATTGGTTTATTGCAGTACAGCAAGTTGATGATTTGGAGCGTTTGGATGGAATTTCGGAAAGCGATATCGTCTTTCAGACGATGCGGAGCAGCGGAGCAGGAGGGCAGCACGTCAATAAAGTGAGCTCTGCTGTGCGGGCAATGCATAAGCCAACAGGAATTTCTGTACAGGTCATGGATACGCGTTCACAACTGCAGAATAAGCAATTAGCGGTAAAAAGAATACAAGAAAAAGTAGATGCGCTAAAATCATCGGCTCAGGCAAGTGCCAAGCGATCGAATTGGGAACAACAGATACAAGTCGATCGCGGAAACCCATCTCGAATATTTGAGGGAAAAGGTTTTAAAGAGCGGAGTAAATAAAGCTAGTCAGACCTAGAAGCAATATCAGCCCTATATAACCCATTTTAAACCCCTATCATTCCCCTTTCGAAAGGGTTCTGAATTAAGTTTATATTGGGTTTGAAAGGGCTTTGAAAGGGTTCTGTGTCAAAGCAGTTTCGAATACCTTTCATTCCTGAGGGTAATTGAATACAGATACGCTTGGCAAGAAACAGGCTGTTAACGTATTTCCTGAAACGCAAACAAAATAGAGAAGGCTGTCCGAATGGGCAGCCTTCTCTTATTGATAAATCTATTTGTTGTTACTAAAAACGTTGAGCCCTATTTTGGCATCGGTGGTAGGGAGAATCCGTTTTTGTAAGGCTTATTGATCCATTCCTGAGCAGCTTGTGCGGCATTAAGCGTTATAGATTGACGGTTAAATCTTGGGTGGCCATCAATCACGTTGAACTCATCAACCGAAACTACTTTAATTTCATCATTAGGGTTTATATTGGTAAACCTCATGTTTTCACCATCCCAAAGCAACTCCCTGTGGAGCGCTTGTAGTCGTACTGCTAGCACGCCCATTACCACCATTTCATTGAACGGACCAGAGAATTGGAAATTGGAACTGGTTTCCGTGCGGTTTTCTTTTGATTCTTTTGCAGCTCTGATCCAGTCTTGCTCATGTGCATCCGTTTTCCAGATATCTCCATTTCCGCCTTTCACGCGAGGAATCCATGGCGTCGGTTTTTTAAAATCCTTCATGTTTTCCACAGGAAGGAGCGTAGCATTCATTCCGTAACAACCAGTCATGATTTTTCCTTTTTTACCAACGAAGATGATACCGCCATCAGGATCGCCCATCATCATACCTGGCGCAAGCTCTTTTGGTCTGTCTGGCAGCAATCCACCATCATACCAATAGACGTCGACTTCCGGCATTTTCACTTTGCCTGCTTTTGGACGTGCCGGGAATGTATATTTCACGATCTCTGCATGAGGCGGAGAATAAAGATTACTTAGGGTAGAGCTTCCGTTTACCTTGGTAGGGTACTTCAAGTTCAATGCCCAGTAAATTGGGTCCATGATGTGGCAGGCCATATCCCCAAGAGCACCTGTTCCGAAGTCGTACCAACCTCTCCAGTTCCAAGGTGTGTACACCGAATTATATTCCCTATGCTCGGCAGGACCTAAGAATAGATTCCAATCTAAATCTTTAGGAATCGGCATGCCCTCTTTTGGTTTCATCAACCCTTGAGGCCATATCGGACGGTTGGTCCAACAGTGCACTTCATATACCTCGCCAATAGCATCCGATTGTATCCATTCTGCAATTTCACGGCACCAATCGAACGAGTTACCTTGATTTCCCATCTGTGTGGCTACGCCGTATTGTTTTGCCAATTTGGTCAACAATCTGGATTCATACACATTATGAGTTAATGGTTTTTGTGTATAAGTATGCTTACCGAGGGTAATCGCATGGGCCGTTACACCGGCGTGCGTATGATCCGGCGTCGCTACGCATACCGCATCAATGCTGTTTCCGATTTCATCAAACATCTTGCGCCAATCTTTAAAACGCTGCGCTTTAGGATAGTCGTTGAAGGTTTTTGATGCATATTTCCAATCTACGTCACATAGTGCAACGATGTTTTCTGTTTTCATATTGTTGAGGTTTCTTCTCCCGATACCGCCGACGCCAATCCCTGCAATATTCAGTTTATCGCTGGGCGCAATATGTCCAAATTTCTTGCCGAGGACCGTATTTGAAACAATAGTAAATCCAGTTAACAGACTGGCATTCTTGATAAAGTCTCTTCTTGAGTTGTTTTCCATGTTATTCTAGGTTTAGTTTATTTCGCGTATTTTGATGTTCTTAAAATATACAGGATCGCCGTGATCTTGAATCCCTATCTTACCTTTTGCTACCTTGGCATAAGGCAGTGCGGCGAACTTGCTCTTGGCAATCTGTTCTTTCAGCGCTGGAGATCCAATCTGGTAGGTAAGGATCAGTTTCTTATTTAGCCAATGCTGAACATTTCCGTTTTTCGATACGATACGTGTTTTGTTCCACTGTCCTGCGGGTTTTAAAGGCGAAAGATTCGGGGCGATGACATCCGACATCGAACCTGTCTTCTGTTGCTCGGTCAGTTTTTGCGGATAGTTTTCGTTATCGATGATTTGAAACTCGGGACCGGTCTGGTACATATATTTATTATCCGGGTGCTCAACCACATAGATGAATATGCCGCTATTGCCAGATTTTTCAATTTTCCACTCCATTTCTAATTCGAAGTTTTCAAATTCTTGGTTTGTTACGATATCGCCGTTTTTTCCGGTTGTAGAAAGCATGCCGCTCTCCACTTTCCAACCTTTGATGGTTGATCCGTTGTATTGGTGCCAGGCGTCTAGCGAGTTATTAGCCAAAAGATCAATCCAAGGCCCTTTTTTCTCCGATCGGTAATGTTCGGTGGTTGGGGATGCTTGTTCAATCTGAGGAGGCTTTTGTAGTCCTACGAAGAGCAATGCGAAGATGCTGCTACTGATAAGGATGGAGTTTGTCATGTTTTTTATGTTAGGTTTATGATTTACACAATAGGATATTATTTCTTGGAACCGATTATTATTTTGTTCCCTATAATCGAGGCCTGCAGATCGCCCGTCATCTCGATTATCTCTAATACTTCTTTAATACTTTTGTTTCGGTCGATCTTGAGTGTGAAGTGAAAGGCCTCTGGATTGATGTTCTTTAAGCTATATTCCATGTTGTACCAATCAGAAAGAACGCTCATGATCTCGTTGATGGGTTGATCATTAAAGATAAATTCGTTTCGTGTGAAGGCCAATGTTTCGTATTCATCAAACGATAATATTTGGATTCCATCTTGGCTGAAATGTCCCTTTTGTCCTGGTTTAAGCTTCTTGGAGTTGTTATTGCCTTTGATTTCTAAGCTCCCTTCCACAAGAGATATAGACGCTGTCTTTTCATCCCTTTTGTTGCAGAAAACGAACGAAGTGCCTGTTACAATGGCTTCTATTTTGCTCGATTTTACAATGAAAGGTTTTGACGGATTTGTCTGAACTTCAAAGTATGCTCGTCCTTCTGCCGCAACAATTCGACTGTTTTCTATGAATCGGCTCGGAAAGGATAGTTCACTATTTACATCAAGTATTACTCTGCTTTTATCGTCTAGTTCGATAATGTAATTTTCGTTCGCCGCTGTTTTAATGTTAATCTGAATGATTTCATTCGAGTTGTCGTTAGATTCTATGCGGAGCACGCCAGCTTTAGATTTTACGAGGGTAAATTTATTGTTGGAGAAAGACTCTCCAATCTTCATCGTCTGGAGATCTTTGTATGTGCCATCAGAAGTTGTTAAACCGGGAGTTTCAACTGTGGAAGGGTGGTTTTCGCTTAAGATGAACGCTTTTTCATTATCCTGTTTCATTAAGAGGTAGCCGACAAAAAAGGTTGCGATTATGACCGCTGCAATCTTCAATAGGGTAGTTTTAAGACTCGGACGGCTGATCTTTTCTATTGTTTTGGCATGGACGGCTTGCTGAATTCTGTTTTTGACATCCTCTTGAGCACCGTATTTTAATTGCCATTCATCTTTCTGAAAAGTCTCGAGGAGTTCGCTATCAATATCTGATAAATCCTCTTTTTTGGCTTTTCGTGAAAGAATATTAATAATGGATTTTAAAATTGAATGCTCCATAATATTAGGTTTACATATATAGAGCGCTTTTTTAGATCAATCCCCCAACAGTTGACAATAAAAAGGTTGATAACCATATATACCTACTCAATCCGGCTCGCAATTTCTTCAGGGCGATAGTCAATTGGTTTTCTACCGACTTTCTAGAAATCTGAAGCGCTTCGGCGATCTCTTTTTGGGAAAGGTTGTCTTCGCGCTTTAGCTTATAAACTTCTCTACAGCGGGGAGGCAGTTCGTTAATCAGTGTTTCTAGCCGATCTAGTAAATCTCGATATTCCAGCGCTTGTTGAGGGTCGTAGGGGTCTGGAACGAGTTGACTAAATTGATCGATATCCACATGAGGTGCTCTTTTTTGTTGGATTTGCCTATAGATCTGGTAGCGTGTGCAGGCGAAAAGATAAACTTTAATGGAATGGGTAATATGTATCGATGTTCGTTTATTCCAAATATTGATAAACACTTCCTGCACAATCTCCTCGGAAGTAGCACTATCGTTCAGTACAGATTCTGCCATTAAGAACATAGGACGCCAATACCGATCCATGAGCTCCTTTAGTGCTCGTTGATTATCAGTCTGTATTAAATGGAATAAATCTCGATCTGAGACTGTCATTTAAGTTTAGATTTCGGTTATATCGTTTTTGTAGCGCCTGATGCGCGACAAACATAAATATACAGAATAATAATTTTAAAATTTAAAAGAAATATAGAATGTGAAGGCGTCGTTGCCCTTAATGAGTTATTGATTTAATATTTGTACAACCTATTCGTTTGTTTCAAGTCTGTCGTTTCTGTATCTTAAACCCTAGAAAAATTATTATTAATGAGCGTGTTTTCCGCCAATATAAAATTCAGATATCCATGGCGTAGCTATCAACAACGCGTGCTCGATGAGTTGTCATCTCATATGGACGATTCCCATTTGCACGTAATCGCTCCTCCAGGTTCCGGCAAGACCGTTCTTGGGTTGGAGGTAATTCTTCGATTAGGCCAACCAACGTTAATATTAGCACCCACGCTCGCCATCCGAAACCAATGGATACAGCGCTTTACGGAATTATTCGTGCAACAGCAAGAGCTGCCTGACTACATATCTAAAGATATCCGCCATCCGAAACGTATTACTGTCGTGACCTATCAGGGCCTGCATGCTGCCTGCAACGATCGCAAAGAAGGAAACTTCACATTGGATTATGTCGATGAAACGGATATAGTTGAAAAGACACGCTCTAACTTTCTGAACCTACCCAAGATTATATCAGGTCTACAAGGGCAGGGTGTACAGACCTTTATTCTGGATGAAGCCCACCATCTAAAAAATGAATGGTGGCAAACGCTAGATCGGTTAAAGAAAGCTATAAATCCTAAAATGGTAGGATTAACTGCAACCCCACCATATGATGTATCCGGTACGGAGTGGAGCAGATATTTGGATCTAAACGGTCCTATAGACGCCGAGATTACTGTACCTGAACTTATTCAACAGGGGGACTTATGTCCGCACCAAGATTACGTGTATTGTTGCCAACCGTCGGCCGAGGAACTTCAGCTTATTCGCAGCTACAGAACTAAAGCTGTTGAGATTTTTGAGGAAATTAAGAATGATGAAAGTCTTATCCGAGCAATTTCTACGCATCCATCTATCGTCGATCCGCTAGGAAATGAGTTTAAAATACATGAGAACTTAGCATTTTACTCGGCCTGTTTAATTTTTCTGAGATCAAGATCGATTGAAATCAGCCCATTGCATTTTGAATTATTAGGGATCCCTCATCGCGATGACAGCCTACAACTTCCTGATTTGGACTTTTCCTGGATGGAGGAATTGCTTCGCAACTATCTTTTCGAGGATAAAGGTCATTTTAAAGACGAGTTTGAAGAAGAACGAACGTTAATGTTGAATCGCTTGAGACGCTTAGGGATAGTTGAGCGGCGAAGTATTAAGTTTGAACAAGGCGCTAAGATACTCCAGCATCTACATGCGAGTGTCAGTAAATTAACAGCGATTGAACAGATTAGTAATTTCGAATTCGGAATTATGGGAGGAAGCCTGCGACAGGTCATCCTCACAGATTTCGTGCGAAAGGAATATTTAGCCAATACGCCTGAAAATACGATTCCATTGCGTAAGATTGGTGTACTGCCAATCTTTGAACAATTAAGAAGGAATAATGGAAACCAAAAGAAAATCGGCGTCTTGTCCGGAACTATTGTTATTGTTCCGCAAACAGCGGTTGATTCCTTAGAGAAGGCATACAGCCCGTTTGGACATAGCGAAGCGTTAAACATAAAGCCGCTAGTCTTCGATACATCTTACTACATTATACAGGTTACCGATCAAAGTCGTGATTGGATGGTCGCCATCGTTACGCGTCTTTTTGAGGCTGGTGAGATTGAGATTTTGATAGGTACGAAGGCATTGCTCGGGGAGGGATGGGATGCGCCAGCAATCAATAGCCTTATTTTGGCTTCTGTTGTGGGATCATTTGTCTCATCCAATCAAATGCGCGGCAGGGCTATCCGCACGAACCTAAATGTTCCGGATAAGACGAGTAACATATGGCATATCGCCTGTGTCGATTCGACTGTTGTTGATGGCGGGCAAGAGATTGCCTTATTGCGACGTCGCTTCCGCAACTTCGTCGGGTTGGTTGAAGATGAGCGTGGTGGCATCGAGAATGGTCTTTCCCGTATCAGTTTTCCGACCGAGGTAAACGAGGAGAACATTACGCAGTTTAATGGGCGCAGTTTTGTATTAGCTGGGCAACGTAGCAGACTTCCAAATAAATGGCAGGCCGCTATAGCCGAAGGAACTCAGTTGCTGGAGGAAATAAAACTGCCGTTTGTTGAGCCTGACGCTTACCAAGGAATGAAGGCTGCAGAAATGAAAAGGACGATCGGAAATATGACTGCTTCACTTGGCTCCGCCGTCGTGTTCTATTTGGAATGGAGCACGCAGATCTCGATGAAACTGATGAAATGGCTAGGGGCACCGGGAGGAACGCTGATGTTGGGTATGTTTGGTGTAGGAACGGTATTTTTTTCTGCGAGGGCTATTAAAACTTTCCGATACTATGCCAAATACAGAGATGTAACCAAGGATATTTACGAGATCGGTAATGCACTGATCAAAACCTTATGCAAAAGCAGAATCTTCACAACGAGTTTGAAGGATCTCCGTGTGTTAACTTATGCAGATCGTCAAGGTGCTGTCTTCTGTCATTTGGATGGAGGAACGACTTACGAAAAGTCCTTGTTTGTTCAGATGATTCAAGAGGTCGTTGAACCTATTAATTCGCCACGCTATATTATCGTCCGGAAGAGTCTTGCCCTCAAGGTGCTGAGGCAATATGACTACCATGCCGTTCCAGAAATGCTGGGTAAGCGCGCAGCATTGGCCAATGACTTTGCCAACTTTTGGAGAGAAGAGGTCGGTTCCTGTCAATTAATCTTCACAAAGAATATGGAAGGTAGAAAGCTGCTGATCCGGTCTAAGGTAGCTGCATTAGCAAATCATTTCAGTGAGGATACGACCGTGCAGCACGTCAATATTTGGCGTTAATTTTTAATCCATTTGTAATAGTCATAGCATGGCAGAAAATATGAATTATTATCACCTAGGTGATACCGCGCTGGTCGTTGATTTCGGGGGAACCATTACTCTGGAAATCAATTCGCGAATTAGACAACTGACAGCAGGACTGGCAGAGCGCAAGATCCCCGGCATGTTAGAGGCGGTGCCTGGGTATACAACATTGACATTGCATTATAATCCGCTTACTATTTCTTATGATCGATTGGTTGACTTAACAAATGAGATTTTAAAAGAAAACTTTACTTTAGAAATAGAATACTTGGAGCCGAAGGTTATTCCGGTTTGGTATAATGGTCCTGACCTAGCTGTTGTTAGCAAGCATACGGGCCTTAGAATTGAAGAAATCATTGAGCGTCATACCGATGTCGAATATTTGGTTTATATGATTGGCTTCGCTCCAGGCTTTCCTTACTTGGGAGGGATGGATAAGATATTATCTACACCGCGTCGGGAGACACCACGAATAAAAATTCCGGCAGGTTCTGTGGGTATTGCTGGGGAGCAGACGGGCGTTTATCCGATGGAAACACCGGGAGGCTGGCAACTTATCGGGCAAACCCCAATCGTTTTATTTGATATAGAACGAGAGCAGCCATCCTTCTTGAGTGCTGGCGATCGCGTGAAGTTTCATGCGATTACGCAAGAGAAGTTTGAGAATTATAACATGGAAAAAGATGGGAATTAGCGTCATAAAGCCTGGCTTATTGAGCACGGTTCAGGATTTGGGTCGTTGGGGTTTCCAACGCTATGGCGTTCCGGTGAGCGGTGCGATGGATCGATTGGCATTGCGATTGGGAAATATAATTTTAGGGAATGATGAAGCGGACGCGGCAATTGAATGCACTTGGACGGGGCCTAGCCTGCGATTTGATCGGGAACAGCTCATCGCCATTACAGGCACTAATCTTTTTCCTAAGCTGAATGGTGAGGAAATAGCTATGTGGAAACCGATTTATGTTCCTAAAGATGGGGTTCTTTCATTTGGCAAAGCGGAAGACAATGGTTGTAGAGCTTATATTTGTTTCTATGGCGGGTTGGATGTTCCGCTTGTTTTAGGAAGTCGTGCGACTTACATGAATGGGAAGATGGGGGGGGTAAATGGACAGGCACTCGTCAAAGGAAATCAGATTTCCTTTTTGAAATCATTGCAATCGGGTCAGTCTGTTTTCAACTGGTCGATGGATTGTTCGTTGTATCCGAATCTCGCAAGCCGCAGGATCCGAATAATGGCAGGTCCTCATACAGATCGTTTGGAAGGGGAGAGTTTATCGGATCTGTTTAGTCAGACCTTTGAGATAAGCAACGCATCTGATAGAATGGGCTATCGATTAAAATCTAAAGCGCTAGCCTTAAGAGATAAGGAAGAGCTTTTGTCTTCCGGAGTTGCTTATGGAACAATTCAACTTCCTGCCGACGGGCAGCCGATTATCTTAATGGCCGATCATGGGACGACAGGGGGATATCCGATCATTGGACACGTCGCTAGTGTCGATTTACCCTTGCTGGCTCAACTGAAGCCGGGCGAGCAAATTCGATTTGAAGAAATTAGCATGCAACAGGCTCAGCACCTTTTGTTGGAGCAAGAGCAGGAAATAAATAAACTAAGACAAGGCGTAAAACTAAAATATGAAAGCTAAGAAATTGATAGACTTGAATTGTGATATGGGCGAGAGCTTCGGCTCTTGGACTATGGGAAACGACGCGGCAATTATGCCATATGTTTCTTCTGTGAATATTGCCTGTGGATTTCATGCAGGAGATCCAATCATTATGATGAACACGATAGATTTAGCTATTCCGCATGGCGTAAATATCGGTGCACATCCTGGATATCCAGATCTAGCGGGTTTCGGACGTCGGCATCTATTTATGAGTCCGAAAGAAGTCTATGCTGCGGTTTTGTATCAGATCGGCGCGCTATCGGCAATAGCTCGGGCGAGAGGTGCTGAACTACACCATGTAAAGCCGCATGGAGCGCTTTATAATCTCGCCGCTAAAGATAGGGTATATGCAGAAGCCATAGCAGATGCTATTTATGCGTTTGACTCTTCCCTTATCTTATACGGGCTCTCCGGTAGTGAATTGACGCGGGCAGGAAAGGAAAAGGGTTTATCGGTATTCCATGAGGTTTTCGCCGATCGAACTTACCAAGCTGACGCTAGCTTAACTCCACGTACGGAACCTAACGCGATTTTAAAAACCCCAGAAGAGGTTGTCGATCAGATAATTCGCATCTTGCAGACGGGAGAAGTAATAACACGCAGTGGCGATGCTATTCCCATCGAGGCCGACAGCATTTGTATCCACGGAGATCATGAAGGTGCTGCTGAATTTGCAAAGCAAATTTATCAACAATTAACGGATTTTGACATCAGCATTCGATGAAAAATATAAATAAATCAGCCTTACCCGGTGCAGCATTATTGATGGCTACATCTGCCGTTGGACCAGGATTCCTGACGCAAACGACCGTCTTCACACAATCATTAGGTGCAAGCTTTGGCTTTGTCATTCTGATTTCTATCCTGATTGACATCGGAGTGCAAATGAATATTTGGCGGGTTATCAGCATGTCGGAGATGAGGGCACAGGATATTGCCAACAAACTCCTTCCGGGGCTTGGGGCATTCCTGGCTCTGCTCATTGTGTTAGGAGGCCTTGCATTTAATATCGGCAATGTTGCGGGTGCAGGTTTAGGACTGGAGGCCTTAGTAGGGCTGGATGTTACGACCGGAGCTATTATTTCTGCAGTTTTAGCAATCGGGGTTTTTGCTAACCGGCAGGCGGGCAAAGCGATGGATCTATTTGCGCAGATCATGGGCTTTATCATGATAATTGTCATCATTGGTATTGCTGTTATATCCGCTCCTCCAGTAAAAGAGGCAGCACTAAGAACTGTGGTTCCAACGACAATAGATTTCATGGCAATCATTACCCTTGTTGGCGGAACGGTTGGCGGATATATTACCTTCGCTGGAGGGCATCGTTTGATTGATGCCGGCATCAAGGGGAAAGAAAACCTTCGCAGTGTGAATAGGAGTGCGGTGATGGGAATTTCTGTAGCTTCCCTTATCCGTATATTTCTGTTTTTAGCCTCATTAGGTGTCATTAGTCAGGGTTTGGTAATTGACCAGAGCAATCCTACGGCTTCGGTATTTCAGCTGGCGGCTGGCAATTTCGGTTATAAGCTTTTTGGACTTGTTATGTTTGCTGCGGCAGTCACCTCCATAATTGGCTCAGCATATACTTCAGTCTCTTTCCTAAAGTCTTTCCATACAAAGATTGCACAATACGAAAACTGGATAATCATTGCTTTCATTCTGTTTTCGACCTTGGTATTTATGCTGGTTGGGAAGCCTGTTGATCTTTTAATTATCGCGGGCGCCGTAAATGGAATTATCCTGCCATTATCTCTAGCGGTTATGCTGATTGCTGCCTACAGGCCGGATATCGTTGGTGACTATAAACAGCCAACCGTATTGACTATTATCGGCGTATTGATTATTGCGATATTAACCTATATGAGTTCAAAGGTTATTATTGGTCTTTTCGTGAGTTAAGGATTTTTAGAGACTAGTAATAGTCGTCCATTTGAAAGTTGCATAAAATAAAGCCCTACCTCAAGATATCAAGATTAACCTTGAACACATAAGGTAGGGAGTGGTATTCTTAAGCTGCTATCAATCCATTACTGAAATAAAAGTTTCCACTTCCGCTTGGTCGCCATCATAATATTTCTTTCCATGAACAGTGAAGTCGGCCTTGTATGCGCGGTTTAAATCTGTGTTTGCCCATATTTCAAACCATGTTTTACCGACTGCCTCTGGCATTTTTCCTTTGGATACAAACTTTTCATATTTTGCCTCTTCGATGGTAACTCCTACAAAACCATCTGGGATTTGCTCTAAAGAGGTTACAGGTCGGCCGATAATTGTCGTATAGGGATGGTTGAAATCAGATTCATAATCGTTGTAGACTACATAGATGTCTTCACTGCTTTTGTTAGGGATCCGTTCCTGAATGTTTTCATTCCAAAACTTCACCCATAGTGCTTCGATATCTTCTGCTGCTTGTCCGTTTTTATTGCAAGTTCTCGTGCTGATACCAATAACATAGAATTGTTCGATTGTTTCTGTACTCATTCTGATAATTTTTTTGATGGAAGCAAATTTATGCCCGCTATTGACAACCCTGTGGCAGCAGAGAAACTATATCAACCTATTCTTTAAAAAATAATTTTTACTAATAGGAATTTCCTAAATTTGAATAGAAACTAAAGTTCTGGATTCTAGCGATTTTGCTATGAAAGAGTAACTTCAATTAAACAAAGAAATATGAAAACGACTATTGTTATTGTACTGCTGTTGTCATTCGTGGGCGGATTTCTGTTGATGTCTAATAAGCAAACACCCGGATATGCGGACGCGCAGAATACAGATAAATTAGAACCTATAAGTAAAGATTTGAAAGAAATCTACTTTGCGGGTGGATGTTTTTGGGGAACCGAGCATTTCTTTCAGCAGGTTCGCGGAGTTACTAAAACGGAAGTTGGCTATGCGAACGGCAATATTGATAAACCTTCTTATAAACAAGTAACGACTGGAAAGACCGGTTTTGCGGAGACTGTTAGAGTTATTTATGATCCGAGAGTTATTGAACTAGATTTATTGATTGATCTTTTCTTAAAAACAATTGACCCTACAACTTTGAATAAACAGGGGAATGATATTGGGACGCAATATCGTTCAGGGATATATTTTGTTGATGAGAGCGAGAAGCAGCTAATCCTTTCGAAGCTAGAAACGCTTGCCCAAGGATTTAACGCACCGGTTGTTGTCGAGGCAGAACCCTTAAAGAATTTCTATACCGCCGAGAAATATCATCAGAAATACTTGGATAAGAACCCCGGCGGATATTGCCATATTGGTCCTGAGCTATTTGAAATGGCGCGGAAAGCAAATCCAAGATAGATAGCAGATTTTCCCATTTAGATAGCAATCAATACATTTTTCCTAAAAATATCGATTAACTTGCTCCTGCTTTGTTGTAAGGCAAATTATTAGATATGGAAACACAGGAAGGAAAACAATCTCTGTTTATTGATCGAGACATAAGTTGGTTATACTTTAATGAGCGTGTACTCGAAGAAGCAGCTAAGGAGAGCACGCCTTTATTAGAGCGATTGAAGTTCTTGGCAATCTATTCTTCTAATCTAGATGAGTTTTATCGGGTTCGGATGCCGCTTTTGCTTGGGCAGCGAAAGCTGGATAAAAAAAATAGGCAGCTAGTCGATAACCCTAATACTTCCAATCATTTTAAGAGCGTGAAACGCATTATCCGTAAGCAACAAAAGCGCTTCGGAAGTATTTTAGTGCAGAACATTATCCCTTCGCTAGGCGAGGAGGGCATCATCTTAAATTACGGAAAAGAGCTTCCTGATTTTGCAATCCAAGAGCTTAGAACCTATTTCTATGTAGAGATTGCGTCCTATCTGCATATTATGGATTTGAAGGGGTCTATCTCATTCTTTCCGGAGAACAACCATATTTACTTTTTTATCCTGTCCTCCGACGATCGTCGTTTTATCATCAATATTCCAAGCAATCACATTTCTCGGTTCAAGGTGATAACGCATGATGGTCGGCGGTACGTATTTTTTATCGACGATATTATTAAGCACTTTATCGGTGGGCTTGGTGACTTCAATGCCATCAAGTATATATCAAGTTTTAAGGTGACGCGAAATGCGGAACTTAATATTAAAGAGGAGGCGGGGACCGATTTAAGTGAGGAGCTAATGAAAGAATTGCAGAAGCGTGACTTCGGATTAGCAACAAGGCTTCTCTACACCGCTGATCTACCCAAGGAAGAATTAAACAATGCATTGGACTTTCTGCAACTAAAGAAGTCGAATGCAATGGCAGGGGGGGCAGTATCATAATCTGAAGGATTTCTTTGCTTTTCCGATTACTGAAGAGAAGTTGAGATATTCTCCGCATGCTCAAATTCTCATAAAAGATTTAAATGAGGCTAGTGTTTGTGAGCTAATGGAAAAGAAAGATATCCTGCTTCATACACCTTATCATTCCTACGACACCGTTGTCCGCTTTTTTAATGAAGCTGCTTTAGATTCTGATGTAACACATATCTATACAACAGTTTATCGCTTGGCGAAGGATTCTAAAATTGGCCACGCTTTGCTGAACGCAGCGAGAAATGGGAAAAAGGTATTTGTTTTTGTTGAGTTGAAAGCAAGGTTTGACGAGGATAATAATATCCAATGGGCAAAGCGCTTGGCGAAAGAAGGCGTGCAGATTTCCTACGGCATTCCGAAGATTAAAGTGCATGCTAAAATAGCGTTGGTTATTCGAAGTAATCGGTATTATGGATTACTGTCAACAGGTAATTTAAACGAGAATACCGCCAAACAATACACTGACCATTCCTTACTAACTGTCGATCAAGAGATATTGCAGGAGCTACATAGTCTGTTCTCTTTTCTATCTCTGAATAGAAGGAAAAACGCGGAAGACAAAATTGATTTTAAGCAACTGTTGGTTGCTCATTTTAATTTATATGACTATTTCATAAAGCTTATAGATTTCGAAATCAGCGAAGCCCAACATGGCAGAAAGGCATTGATCCGAATCAAGCTCAATAATTTGGAAGAAGAATCCCTAATAAATAAGCTCTATGAGGCATCGCAAAGCGGAGTGAAAGTTGAGTTGATCGTTCTCGGAATCTGCCGATTAGTAGCTGGAAAGGAAGGTTTGAGCGAAAATATACGTGTCAAGAGAATCGTTGGACGCTATCTAGAACATTCTCGAATCTTCAACTTCTTTCATTCAGGAGACAATCTCCTTTATCTCGGGTCTTCCGATTGGATGCATCGCAATATTTTTCATCGCGTGGAAGTTTGTTTCCCTATCTCCAATAAGGATCATAAGGAGGAAATATTGCACTATTTAGAAATTCAGAACAATGATGATCTTAGTGCGACCTGGATTTTATGTGATGGACAGAACGGTAAAATCGAATCCGGCGCAGGCATTTCATCACAAGAAGCCATTCTCCATTACTTACAGAATAAGCAAGTGGGATAATCTACTGGACGAGGTTTTTCATTGATTTTAAACACTTTCTCTAGCAGCCTGTTTTATAAGAAAGAGTTTTATATGAAGGTACTCGTCATCTTGGGACATCCACGATCGGACAGCTATTGTTCGGCCTTGGCCGATGCTTACACTCGCGGGGCGCAGGCGGCAGGCGCCGAAGTTCAGTTTCTGAGATTATCAGATCTAGATTTTGAGTTGAATGTATTAGTTCCATCGCCTCAACATCAATTTACGGAGCCTGATATAGTGAAGGCGAAGGAATTGATCAAGTGGGCCGACCATCTTGTTTTCGTCTATCCGACTTGGTGGGGCAATATGCCTGCACTGATGAAAGGTTTTGTTGATCGGGTATTTGTGCCAGGCTTCGCATTTTATGAAATCCAACCGGACGCTTTCGAGAAACTGTTAAAGCCCAGAACGGCACAATTGATCATTACGATGGATACGCCGGTGCTAATTGATCGAATTATTAATGGAGCACCCTCGCGCCGTTCGATGGAAAATGCTACGCTTAAGTTCTGCGGCGTTAGCCCTGTTCGCAAGATGCTTCTGAGCCCCATAAAGCACTCTACTCAACAACAGAAGGACCTTTGGTTGGAAAAGGTATATCAACAAGGCTATGCGCTCCGTAATGGCGTACTGACTGCCAGAGAACGCTTTCTACAAAAGCTGATGCCATGGATACAGGCCATCCGTTTGCAATTTTATCCAATGACCTTTTTTGCTTACGGCATCGGTGCGTTTGCCTATGCAAAGTTATATGATTCCTTCAACTGGACTGTTTTTTTATTGGGCTATCTCGTCTTGTTTTTGATTGAAGTGATCACCGTCTTTAGTAACGATTATTACGACAAGGAGACCGACAAACTAAATCGATCTTTCGGTCCTTTTTCGGGCGGTTCTAGAGTTTTGGTCAACGGCGTGATATCGGATAACGAATTGATCGGAGCGATGAAAGGACTTTTTGTTGCGCTCTGTTTATCCACTATACTTTTAGGGTTTATCTCCGTTAGCAGCTTTCCAACGATACTGTTAAGCATTGTTTTATTGTTTGGGATCGCCATTTCGTACACCGCTCCACCGTTGAAGTTTTCTTATCATGGATTAGGAGAAATAATCGTGGGATTTACCCACAGCTTCGCTGTCATTCTTTGTGGTTTTATCTTTCAGGGTGGGGATTTCAATCATTCCTATCCATGGCTATTAGGGATTCCTTTATTTTTCTCCATTATCCCTGCGATAATTATGGCGGGAGTTCCGGATTACGAGGCTGATAAGGCAGCGAACAAAGGCACATTGGTCGTGCGCTTAGGTAAAACAGGAGGGACTTATCTGGCAGGGCTATTTGTTTTGATGTCGTTGATTTCAGTCGCTCTGTTGAACCAAATCGACCTCATTAAAGACGCGTATGGTAATTTCATCTATCTAGCGGCTGTTCATGGAGGATTCCTCCTACTGATGTTCCTTAACTTTATTCGAAAGAGAAACAAGCCTGATCGTATCGATGGGATGATGGCTATTGCCTTGATGTATATTTTATGGTTTGCTTTAGTGCCTTTTTTTCGCTTGGTTTGAGACTAGATTCACGAATAACTCTTCGAGATTCGTTTATGAATAATTCACTTTAACTATTTAATAGCTATGGGAATTATTGGCGATGGCTTGGATCTAATCCAAGATTTAAGTGGACAGAAAGTTCTGATTTTTGGCGGAACAGGGTCTGTTGGTGAAGGCATTCTCCGCTCTTACCTGAAAACAAATGGTGAAATTATTATTCCTTCTCGTTCGGAGAAAAGCCGCGACAACTTATTGTCCATTTTAGGAGCAGTAGGGGATACCGATAGATTATCTTTTGTTATTGGTGATTATACGAGTTTTGATTCTGCGGAAACTATTGCGAAGGAAATTACTGAGCAGTATGGGGCAATAGATCACGTAATAGCCTGTATAGGTGGTTGGTGGACGGGTGGCCCGCTTTGGACGGTTTCAGAAAAAGATTGGAACGATCAATTTGTTGGTCTCGCTACAGGTCATGCTGCCTTAGCAAAAGCATTGATTCCTTGATTGGAACGAACGGGTTCTTATCAGATCATATCGGGAGGTTCCGGCACGCATGCGGTGGCTGGTTCGAGTATTGTATCCATGCAGCATGCTTCATTGATTATGATGGCTGAAGTATTGGGATTAGAGGCGGGAGATAAAAAGCGAGTTTTTGCATTTGTATTGGGCGTGGTGGATAGCAGAAACCGGCCTGCGCATCGCCCATATTGGATATCGGCAGAACAGGTAGGTATGGTATCTTCTATTCTAGCCAAGCAAGAGCGAATTGCTTCCCGGATTATTGAATTGAAGGATAAGGCTGCCTTGCCTGGCGTATTGGAAAGTCTAGGATGGTTTGCAGTATTTACAATCCTTTAGCCTTAAACAATAACTTTCGTATTTTTCAACGCATCTACAAGGATACGTTTTTCATTAAAAGATCGATTTTCGAAGTTAATCGCCTTTCGAATAGTTTCTTGAATGTCTTCAACATTTATAACCTTTAAATCGTTTAAATATTCAGTCCATATAAAATTCCAATATCCGAAATTCAGCATTAAACGTTGGGCATTTTCTACTGTCAAATTGATAGTTGTTAACCTCAAGTTGTTATATGAAATCTCTCGTTTTTACATTCCTACTCTTCATTTTATCGAGCTGCTTACATGCGCAAAATATCTCCTTAGAACTTATCGATGTTATCAATAATAATGTCATCGCTGTTCAGCAAGGGAATGTCAAAATTCTGCTAGACGAGAGAGGAAACCTAAAAAATACAGTTCCATCATATTGGGGTGAAGCCAGCAAAGATGGGAATAGGCATGTAGAATATGATCTATCTGGACGTATTAGTCGAATTGGGAATAACCACTTAGACTACGATTTGCGCGGGCGCTTATCGCAGATTGGAGATCATAGGATCATGTACGATTTAAGCGATAGGGTGAGCATGATTGGAAATTATAGGCTAGACTACGATCTTCACGGAAGACTTACTCAACTAGGCGATAAAAGAATCGAATACGACCTTAAAAATAGGATCGTAAAGCTTGGAGATCAGAATATAGATTATGACATTCGCGGACGTGTGGAGAGAATAGGTAATCAGGATATTGATTATGATCTTCGTGGCCGCGTAGATAGAATAGGTAATCAAGATGTTGATTATGATCTCCGCGGACGTGTGGAAAGGATTGGTGATCAGCGTATCGATTACGACCTTCGTGGAAGAGTAGCAAGTATTGGTGACCAGCGTGTCGATTATGATCTTAGGGGGAGGGTTGTCCAAATCGGCAATACTCGTATAGATTATGATATGCGAGGACGAATTGCGCGTATCGAAAATAGCGAGGAAAGAGGAGTTATCGAATTATATAGGATGATAGAAACACTGAATAAGCGCTAATCGAATTTGCTTTTCTGCATGTTAATCTAATTTACAGTTATTGAGGCTGATTTCCATTGTAATATTGCTCTGATACCTCCAATTTTCAGGGCTTTTCTTTCTAAAATAACTAGAACTAGCTATTTCTCAGCTCTTTCATTCATGGTAATTTTGTAGTACTGAACAATTAGAACTCAAAACTATGAATGCAAAAACAAATATTAACTATCTTTTTAGTCCGCTTCTTATCCTAATTTTTACTTCATGGGCTTCAGTAGCTAATGCCCAACAGGAACTGATGGAGCAGATCAATGCATTGTCGAAATATTACTTGACTAGTGGTATGTCATTCGAGATAAAAAATACAAATGGCGACGCTATTTTGTCGGTTTATGACGAGGATACCGATGAGGAACACACCGTGTACTTGAATTTGAAAAACGACTTTTGGATTGAAGACATTCAGTTAGACGAAGACGAAGAAGGCCATATTATCCGGCTGACACCAAAGAAAAAATTGAAACTGGAAACTAACGATGGCGTTTCCTCGATAGACGTTGGTCAATATATTCAGATTTTCAGCAAGGTTAATGGTGCAAGGACGTCTTATCTGCACGATCGAATTATTGCGTTTGCCAAAGCAATAGGAACAAAATCGAAATAAAGTTTTTAAAAATTGAGGGTGAAAGACAGGAAGAATTAATAAGACTTATCTAGAAATTATACTGTCCTTAAAAAGGGAATCTAAGGGAGCTGTCGTAACTAGACAGCTCCTCTTGTTTTAGGTGATTTGGGTTTATAGAATCATCTTTTTTTCTGCGAGCCTTCGATTACTTAAACCCCTTTCAAACCCATTACATACCCCATACAAACCCCAATCAAAACCCTTCGGGAAGGGTTTTGATTAGGGTTTGTATGGGGTAAAGAAGAAGTGCAGGTCGAAGTTGGTAGTAAGATTTTCTAGCCACTTATTATTCTCTTTCTGATAGTACTTCTTTCAATGCATTAGTGCCATTGATTGCTGAGGGAAAACCAGCATAAATACTCATCAGCAACATCGTTTCTTTTATTTCATCTTCTGTTAAGCCAGTATTTAATCCTGCATTTAAATGAAACTTTAATTGTTGTTTAGCGGTTCCCAATGCTGTTAAAGCTGCAATAGTGGCTATCTGACGATGATTTTTACTTAAATTGTCTCGAGAAAAAATATCAACAACATTGGGAAGGAGGGTGTGTCTCTAACCAATTCGGGTGAAAAATCATCATATGCATTCTTCAGCTTTTCAACTTGCGTGCTGTCTAATGCAGATAGCTCCTTTTCGCCTAACAGTAGTCGGTCGGAAGTGGTGTTCTGGGTCTCCGATTTTCCGACATCGTCATAAATTCCCTTCTTTTGCCTTTCGGAGAGTACATCCTTAAGCGCATTTATTCCGTTAATGCTGTTCGGAAATCCAGAGTAGACAGACATTTGTAAGATTACCTCTTTTATTTCGTTGATTGTGCTTCCGGTATTCAACGCTCCGTTGATATGAACATTTAACTGAGGTTCGGCATTGCCCATCGCGATCAAAGCTGCCCCTACCGCGATTTCCTTTGACTTCATGTCCAAGGTTTCTCTTGCATAAATATCGCCAAATGCATACTCAATGATGAATTTCCCTAAATCCGGCGAAATATCCTTTAAACTATTGATTACTTTTTCTCCTGCCTCTCCTTCAACTTCTTTGAGTTTTTCCCAACCCAACATAAATCTTTGTGATTGCATCTCATTCGAATTTGTTTGTCCGATGGCATCTATGCTCCATGCCAAAAGCAAGGTTATTACAACTAATTTCATTTTTTTAAGTAAAATTAGTTTGTATAGCATCAAGATGGTTAGGACTTACCTTTAGTTTTTAGGTACTTTTCCCGAAATGGGAGGGCGTAAAATTAGTTTTCTTTTTAAAAATTCTAGAAAAATAAGAGCTGTCTTCAAATCCTAATCTAAAAGCGATTTCACTTGTATTGAAAAAAGAATAGAGTAACAAGCGTTTTGCTTCGGTGATTTTCAGTTGCAGTTGTAGTTGTTTTGCCGACATGCCCGTTTCGTGCTTACAAAGTTGATTCAAAAGCTGGTCGCTGCTGTTGAGTTCTTCTGCATATTGATTAATGCTTAGGTTTTTATCAATATTCTCCGATATGAGTTTCTTTAATTCGGAAATAGTTGTATCGGATTTCCGAACATCATTTTTGGAAGTCTGGAGAAGCGAAAGCAAGTATGCGATGGCAGATAATTGGTTGTTTCCGGAAAGCATGCGTTTAAAAAATTCATCCATAAAACGAATATCTTCGGCTTTCAGATCAATGAAAGGATTCGTAAAGTCAATGTTTAACTGCTTTGCGTTTGGGGCATCAATAAGAAGAAAATATCCACAAGTATCAGTGGAGTATTTCCAGTTATGGATTTGTGTAGGGTTGATAGTAAAAATTCTGTTTGCAGAAATCTCATATTCGTTAAAATCGATCACATTTATTCCGTCTCCCTTGGTGAACCAGACCAATGAATAGAAATCGTGTCGAAGCGGCCAATCAATATTAGGGTCGGGGGTATTTTCAAATATGCCGACGAAATAACCAACGGATTGTTTAGTATGTGGTATTATATCGTATAGGGAATAGCTTTGCATCTAATCCTGTTTTTAATAAAATTATTTATCCAAAAGGTTTGTATAGCCTCTTTATCGGATACTAACATCGTTAGGAATGCTTACTTAAAAATACGAAAAAGCTTCTTCTCTTGTATGATATCTTGAGTTCTTATTACTACCGGACTTTTCGGCGTTTGTCGTTTTGTCGAACAATAAGTATATCCGTATTAGGACATATATCACTTATATTTTGGGATCGATTCTTAAATTTATAGTAGCTTAATAACAGCCTCATAAACCACAGGCTGCTGATTCTTTCTTGGGGTTACTCAACCCCGATTGGTTTCCTATTAAATTATTATTCATGCATCGTTGGCATTACTCGCAAGAGTAATCAATTTCATTACGATGATTCTCAGCATTCTGATATTCATACGATGAAGATACTACCGCATGGATAATCTGCAGTCCACAAAATTGTATTAAGCGATTTTAAGAGTAATGATTCAAGAATATCTACTGAAGGTAAAAGTCAAAAACACACCCTATTTAAAGAAACAATGTAATCGATGCCATAATACGAGTTTTTATTGTAGTGACCGGTTTCGTATAAATGCGCAGAAAAAGAGTATTGATGTTTGGCTGATCTACAACTGTAATAAATGTGATAAAAGCTACAATGCGACAATAATATCGCGTAGTAAACCAGAGCTAATAACGAACGATCTATTTGATCAATTTTTAGAAAACGATATTGATACAGCTTGGCGATACGCCTTTTCAAAGGAAATTGCAAAGATAAATTCGCTTGAATTTGATTTTGGAAGTGTTGAATACGATATAGTGTATCAGGGGGAATCATTTGCAACATTAACTAGCAATCAGCACGACAAATTAATATTTAAAATCAATTACCCATTTGATTTCAATCTAAAAATCTCAAGGATAATAAGGGGAGAATTCGGTTTTTCTTCAAATCAGATGGTATTATTGATTGAAGAGAAAGTTATTTCTGTTGATTCAAGATTTCTTCAAAAGAAAGATAAATTGAGGGATGGTTTGATCATAGAGATTGATGTGCTACAGATAAAAGGTATATCCAATTTGTGATTGTTTAGGGGGATTAAGTGGATCTAGGTACAGGTTCCCGATCTTGAAGGGTGGCAAAGCAAGGTCGCTGAATTGTATCATGTTAGAGGAATTCCCCAGAATTTTTTATTAAACCCAGAGGGTGTGACTATCGCTACTAACCTTAGGGAAGAGGAGCTTCTAAAAACGTTAGAAGATATTCTGGAAAAATAACTTTCGATAAATTCTATTTAAGCGTCTCTGTTTGGTTTTGGGGGTCTGATATTGTTCGGACCTTGTTTTCAACATAGAATTAAAAATTAGATTAGCGTGGCTAAGGTTCGATGAAACCGGGCTCCTGTTGTTGGGCTTAGTATTTCTCAATACTTATTGTGGATCAAGCTGAATTCTTGG
>NZ_DKLH01000036.1:0-8484 GCF_002455685.1 Sphingobacterium sp. UBA6645 | reverse complement strand
ACCCAATACAAACCCCAATCATAGCCCTTTTAGAGGGGCTATGATTGGGGTTTGTATTAGGACATCAATAGGAGAGACCCAAACTGGTCATATGGTACAATCGATTATTCATTGCGATAAAAATTTTGTGTCTCCTGCAATCGGTAATTGAGGAGGGGGGATATGAGAAGCTATTTTTTCTATGAAACGCTTTTTTATAGTATGTAAGTTGTAGGATAATATATTTCGTTATAGGGTTTAAAACGATAAATTTGAATGAGATGTTGATTATCTGTTCGGCTGCTTCCTTTGTCGAATCGCTCATTAGGGTAGGCTTACTCTGTAGGTAAATCCTTATTTCAGCAATCTCAGCACTATAAAATTGACCATTAAAATATTTGTTATGAAAAATCCAATTATTCTAATTGCCCTAGTACTGATCATGTCATTATTAGCATGTCAGTCTTCGAAACATGTTGAGCCGAACGTAGAGTCGCTGGCGAAAAGCGATCAATATATTGAGGTCGATATGAAATATTTTAACGACATCGACTATGCGACCGGTATTAAAAAGATTCCTGATGAGGCTATGCGCGATATTAAAGCGGTAATCTATCGAATCTATTGGAATATCGATATGGTCCGTAATCAATATGTGTTAAGAATATCCTCAGGTAAGGATATCAATGTATCAGATACGCTGTTTAACATTTATAACAAATATTTACAGAAAGCGAACGATTATTTTACGACTCCCATCGCCGCAATTAATGTGGAAGGGGAAATTGGAAAGATGAAAAAGGAGCAAGAAGAGGAATATCCGGTTGCCAGTCCAATAGGTCAAGAATACCTGAATTCCTTGCTGCGATAAAGAGTTTTATGCTGAATACCTCAACCGCAGGTTTTTGACTTTCCAATTTTAATTTCGTTGAAAATGACACGATATTTTGTTCAAATAGTATAATGCATTCATTGTTCGTTATTTCAATCATAATCATTATTTTTGATTGGAATAACGAACATTTAAATGAGAAGACAACCTGTATTACCCAAGTTCCAATTTATATTGGAACAGATGGGAGAGAATATTAAACTAGCACGGAAACGTCGTAAGTTGACTGCTGTACAGGTAGCAGAGCGAGCAGGTATAGCACGTTCTACATTGTATCTGGTCGAAAAGGGTCATACTAGTGTTGCTATGGGTGCATATTTCAATGTATTACGTGTCTTAAGCCTTCAAGATGATTTCTTAAAACTTGCAGCAGACGACGTTTTCGGTCGTAAACTTCAGGACTTAGATTTGTTGTGAGGAAGGGGTAAATAAATGATCAATCGAGAAGTGGTCTAAATATTCAGTCAAACACCGCCACAATATTATAGACTGACCGTTTAAAAAAAAGCATCAGTTCTGAAACCGATGCTTTTTTATTGATTATACTTGTTGAAAATAGTTTCGAATGGCGTCTTCGTCTTTCTTGATCTGGTCTTTCATCAAATCTAAGCTTTCAAACCATTGGTCATGACGAATAAACGATAAGAATTTCACACGTACGCTCTTACTGTATAAATCGTCGTTAAAATCTAGAAGGTTAACTTCGATCTTACGATTCATTCCATCAACCGTTGGTCTTGTGCCGATATAGCACATCCCTTTTGCTATACGTTCTGGTTCTGGCTGATAATACTCGCCCGTACCAATATCTGCGGCTCTCGGATATACTTCCACTTCCACCGCATAAATACCATATGCAGGGATCAGTTTATGGCTTTCATGAATATGTAAGTTCGCTGTAGGGAAACCAATTTCTCTACCGATTTGGTCGCCACGGATAACGGTTCCCGTTAATTCAAAGGGATAGCCCAAATACTTATTTGCGGTGTCGATATCACCTTTGATCAATGATTCGCGAATTCTTGTCGATGAAACTGCTACATCTTCGATATCCTGTTCTGGAATCTCCTCTACAGTATAATCGAAAATACTTGCATAGTGGATCAGTTCTTTGATGGTTCCTTTGCGATCTTTTCCGAAGTGATGGTCGTATCCGATGACGATCTTTTTACAACCGATCTTATTGACCAATACATTCGAGATATATTCTTCGGGCGTCTGGTTAGAAAAGTCTCTTGTGAATGGTGTGATGATGAGGTGATCGATTCCTGCTAATGCTAATTGCTCTACCTTCTCTTCGATATCGTTGATTAGACGTAAAGAATCGTCGTCAGGATTGATTATCAAACGTGGGTGAGGGTAGAAGGTCAATAGCACCGATTCGCCGGTGTTATGCTTCGCTAACTCCGTTATTTTGTTTAGAATCTTTTGATGGCCGACGTGAACCCCATCGAAAGTGCCAATGGTAACAATGGCAAAATCCAATGGTTCGAATTCGTCCAGATTTCTATATATTTTCATGCTGTGTTATATGCTTCTTATTTGTGTAATTCTAAGCTTTTGTTTTTCTGAATGATTGCTATCAATTCGGTAAGCTCCCATGCATTATTAACATCAAAGTCTCCACTTTTTGTTCTTCGAAGACTAGATAGATGAGCTCCAACACCTAGTTTCACCCCAAAGTCATTAGCTATGGATCGGATGTATGTGCCCTTGCTGCATCTTATCCTAAAATGTACGATGGGGAACTCCACATCTACAATTTCAAATGCGGAGATATTTACCTTTCTAGCTTTCAGTTCAACTTCTTCGCCACGACGAGCTTTCTCATAAACGCGCTCTCCACCTATCTTAATTGCGGAGTGTGCCGGCGGATACTGTTCCTGTTCGCCAAGAAAAGTCGCTGCAACTTCATGAACTTGCTGTTCGCTGATGTGGCTGATATCGGAAGTGTTTTCAATTTCGGTTTCAAGGTCATACGACGGTGTGGTCGCTCCAATAGTAAAGGTACCGATATATTCCTTATCCTCAGCTTGAAAAGTGTCAATTTGTTTGGTCATTTTTCCAGTACAAACAATCAACAAGCCTGTCGCTAATGGATCTAGTGTTCCGGCATGCCCAACTTTTAATTTTAGCGGCTTTAAGCTGTTTCGTAATTTTCCGACAACGTCGAAGCTTGTCCAGGTGAGCGGTTTGTCGATCAACAACAATTCGCCTTGTGCAAAATTAAAATCTGTATGCTCTTTTAATTTACTCGTGTTCTCCATTCCGTTTCTTTATCGGCTTCCTGATTATTGTTCTGTTTGTTGTCGTATTTGGATATAAGTAAAATGACAATTTTCGTTTAGGAAACTTCAAATTTTCTGCAAAAATAAGAATATTATTCGGATGTATCCGATTTAATTGTGGGATGTATGTCAGGATAGATGAATGTTAGGATAGGGGGCGCATTTTTTTACCATAATTATAGAAAGGAGAAAGGATGCCTAGTTAATCTTATCCATCCAAAACAACAATAGCCGCTGTTTAGCGGCTATCCTGTATATGTTAATTCGTCATTTTTATTGTTGGTTCCAGAAGAATACCAATAAAAAGATACCGATGATGATTCTATACCAGCCCCAGAATTTGAAACCATATTTTGTCAATACGCTGATGAATGTTTTCACGGCGATCATCGCGACAACGAAGGCAACGACGTTTCCAATAATGAATACGATAATATTTTCATTGCTTGCCATGATCATCTCGTATCCCTTTTGCGCTTGTGCTGTTCCTTCGCCCCATGTTTTAACGAAGATAGAGTAAACCGTTACGGCAAGCATGGTTGGTACAGCAAGGAAGAAAGAGAATTCTGCTGCTGCTTTACGATCCAAACCCTGTGTCAGACCACCAATGATAGATGCTGCGGAGCGGGATGTACCTGGCATCATCGCCAAACATTGCCAGAAACCGATGATTAATGCTTTTTTAATAGGAATTTGCTTCTCGTCGGTTATTGTTGGGTTCTTAAACCATTTGTCGACGAATAACAGGATAACACCACCTAATACTAATACTGCTGAAATCGCTACCTGATTGCCTAATACGGCTTCGATTTTATCATCGAATAATTTACCTAACACCAAGGCTGGAATTACTGCAATGGCTAATTTAAGATATAGATTTAGATTCTTTAGGTCGAAGAATTTTCTCCAGTATAATACGACAATGGAAAGAATGGCTCCAAACTGTATAGACACCTGGAACATCTTTAAATATTCGCTTTCCTCCATCCCCATAAGGGCGGCAGTAAAGCCCATGTGGGCGGTTGACGAAATAGGTAAGTATTCGGTTAATCCTTCAACGATAGCAAGGATAATGGCTTCAAAATAATTCATTCTTATTAGTCTGCTTTGTTGTTTTTAGGTTTATAAAGAATAGCTACAAATCCTAAAGCAAAACCCAATACTACGACAAGTGGAGCAAGTGTAATTTTGGTAAAGCTATAGATATCTTCAGTACCCATCATTAAAATAAAGCCTATTGCTACTACAACAATAGCAAGAATAAATAATTGATAGTTTATCTTTTGGAATACAAACTGCCCTTTAGCAGCTTCTGTGTTGTTTACTTTTTTCTTAACTGTTTGGCTCATTATATGAAGATTAACAATTGATATTATCGGTATAGACTAGCTGATTTTGCACGTAAGTATTTCGTAACTGCAAAATATGTGCTCGCTGCGGCAATTAGAATCCCTAATGCAATAACGAATATGAAGATAACAGCAAACTCATACCAGTTGCGTAGGATCACCAATTCTGGGATTTGCTTCTGCGCAAAATGCAGGGTGATCACTAAAAGAAGAATAGCGATTAAAGAACCGATTAGTCCATGCGCAATTCCATACATGATGTACGGACGACGAATGAAATTCTTGGTTGCACCAATAAGTTGCATACTCTTGATCAAGAAGCGCTGAGAGTATATGGCCAATCGAATGGTGTTGTTGATCAATGCTACGGCGATAATCAAAAGGATAGCAGTAAACGCAAGAATAACGATACTGATGATACGGATATTCTTGTTCACCATGTCGATCAAGGACTCTTGATACACAACCTCTTTGATACGACTGTTTTTACCTACTTTATCAATAAAAGTTTGGATACTATCGCTATTCGCGTATTGTTCCTTTAAATAGATATCAACCGACGGAAGGAGCGGGTTATGGCCTAAGTACTCAACGAAGTCTTCGCCTAGATCCTCTTTCAAATTCTTAGCAGCAAGTTCCTTGCTCACATACTCCGAGCGAAGTACATAAGGGTCTTTTTCTAAGTCCTTTTGTAGCGTCAATACATCACCTTCACTAACATTATCATTCACGATAACATTTAATACGATGTTTTCTTTAACGTAACGGGAGAGGTTTTTGGCATGAACGAGTATTAAACCTAAAAGACCAGTCATCAATAGCACAAGTGCAATACTGATTACTGTGGAAACATATACCGATTTAGTTTTTTTTCTTGGTGAACCCTGTTCGATCACTGACATATAGTAGTTTTAATTTACTGATGCGAAAGTACATAATTCGTGGCATACCTCGAATATTTAATGTAATAAAAGCATTAAGCATTCCTTGATACGAATAATTTCCCTTCACTTAAATTCTAACAACGAATATCAGAATTTATTGTATAGAATAAAAAACTTTTATGCTTTATTAGGCTAAAATCGCTATTTTCGCATCTCTTATATATTTCTTACATACAATCATGGAGTATAATCATCAATCTATTGAACAAAAGTGGCAAAAGTATTGGGCAGACCATCAAACCTTTAAAACAGAGGAGTCTACAGAAAAGCCTAAATATTATGTTCTTGACATGTTTCCTTATCCGTCCGGAGCAGGATTGCACGTAGGGCACCCACTTGGCTACATTGCTTCAGATATTTTCTCACGTTATAAACGTCTTAAAGGCTTCAATGTGCTGCACCCAATGGGCTATGACTCGTTCGGACTTCCAGCTGAACAATATGCAATTCAAACGGGACAACACCCGGCTATTACAACGGAGACGAATATCCAACGCTATCGTGAGCAATTAGATAATATTGGTTTCTCCTATGATTGGAGTCGCGAGGTTCGCACGTCCAATCCGGATTACTACCGTTGGACGCAATGGATCTTTATGCAAGCTTTTGATGCTTGGTATAATAAAACGAGCGACAAAGCAGAGTCTATCGCTTCGTTGAAAGAACATTTCGCATCTAACGGATCTTCAGGCATCCATGCCGAGGCTGATGAGGATGTATTATCTTTTACAGCGGAGGAATGGAATGCATTCTCTGAAGAGGAGCAACAGACGGAATTATTAAAATACCGTTTAGCTTACTTACGTGAAAGTACAGTAAACTGGTGTCCGGCATTAGGAACTGTGTTAGCGAACGATGAGGTAATTAATGGAGTTTCCGAGCGTGGTGGATTTCCTGTTGAGCAAAAGAAAATGATGCAATGGTCTATGCGCATTACTGCGTATGCAGACCGATTGTTGAGAGGCTTGGATACCATCGATTGGCCAGAGCCATTGGTGGAAATGCAACGCAACTGGATTGGTAAATCTGTTGGGGCAAGTGTTAAATTCCCAGTGCCTCAGTTAAATGAAAATATTGAAGTCTTCACGACCCGTGTGGACACGATTTTTGGTGTTAGCTTTGTGGTTTTGGCACCCGAGCACGAGTTAGTTTCTTCTTTAACTACGGATGAACAACGTTCTGAAATAGAGGCGTATATTGAGAAGACCTCGAAGAAATCGGAGCTAGATCGTATGGCAGATGCGAAAACCGTATCTGGCGCATTTACGGGGTCTTATGCGAAGCATCCAATCACCGGTGAGGATGTACAAATATGGATTGCAGACTATGTTTTGGCAAGTTATGGTACTGGAGCTGTTATGGCTGTTCCATCGGGCGATCAACGTGATTACTTATTTGCTAAGCATTTCAACCTGCCTATTATCCCTATTTCTGATTCGCAAGATATTTCAGAAGCAGCAGACCCGAACAAAGATGGAAAATACATCAATTCTGATTTTATCGACGGAATGACGTATCAGGAGGCTGTACCTGCCTTAATTGAACGCTTAGAGTCCTTAAAATTGGGTAAAGCGAAAATCAACTTCCGTATGCGCGATGCGATTTTTGGTCGTCAGCGTTATTGGGGTGAACCTGTGCCGGTATATTTCAAAAACAATCTTCCTTATTTGATCAAAGAAGAGGAGCTTCCATTATTGCTTCCTGAGGTCGACAAGTATTTGCCTACGGAAACTGGAGAACCTCCTTTAGGTCGCGCCGAGGGCTGGAAATATCAGGATGAGTACGAGTACGAGTTGAGCACGATGCCAGGATGGGCGGGTTCTTCATGGTATTGGTTCCGCTACATGGATCCTAAAAACGAGGGTCAGTTTGCATCGCCGGATGCTGTCGATTATTGGAAAGCTGTCGATTTATATATCGGTGGTTCTGAGCATGCTACGGGCCACTTGTTGTACTCACGCTTCTGGAACAAGTTCTTGAAAGATATGGGTTATCACAATGAGGAGGAGCCATTCAAGAAGTTGATCAACCAAGGTATGATTCAAGGCCGTTCAAACTTCGTTTATCGTTTATTGGATGAGGAAGGTCGCGGGACGAATACCTTTGTTTCCTTAGGTTTAAAAGATCAGTATAACACGGTTCCATTGCATGTGGATGTAAATATTGTCCACAACGATGTGCTTGATTTAGAAAAATTCAAAGAGTTTAGACCAGACTTTACTAATGCTGAGTTTATCCTAGAAAACGGGAAATACATTTGTGGCACTGAGGTAGAGAAGATGTCGAAATCAAAATACAACGTAGTCAATCCAGACGATATCATCAGTCAATATGGTGCGGATACCCTACGTCTGTATGAGATGTTCTTGGGTCCATTGGAACAGGCTAAGCCATGGAATACCAATGGAATAGAAGGTGTATATAAATTTTTACGTAAGGTATGGCGCCTATTCCATGATGCTGAAGGTAATTTCCAAGTATCGGATGAAGAGCCTAGCAAAGCGGAATATAAGGCATTACATAAGATCATCAAAAAAGTAGAAGAAGATATCGAGCGCTTTTCATTCAATACATCAGTTTCTGCGTTCATGATCTGTGTGAATGAACTAACAGATTTAAAATGCAATAAGCGTAAAATTCTTCAAGACTTGATTATTGTTTTGGAATCCTATGCACCGCATATCACCGAGGAGCTTTGGAGCTTATTAGGAAATGCGCCTGGAACAATTTCTTATGCAGAATATCCTAAATTCAACCCAGAATACCTAGTCGAGAGCGAGTTTGCATATCCTGTCTCGATCAATGGTAAGATGAAGATGAATCTTCCGCTTGCATTAGATCTTGACCAATCTGCAGTTGAGGCAATCCTTAAAGAAAATGCCGATGTGCAGAAGTACATCGACGGCAAGCCTGTTAAGAAGATTATCTTCGTGAAGGGTAAGATTATTAATATTGTGGTTTAGATATTAGATAATAGACATTAGATATAAGAGCGTTGCGGAAGCAGCGCTCTTTTTTGTGTGCCCAGCATG
>NZ_DKLH01000049.1:0-30901 GCF_002455685.1 Sphingobacterium sp. UBA6645 | reverse complement strand
CCAAACTTTCGGTATGATCCAAACTTTCGGTATGATCCCATTCTTTGGGGTTTCGGTATGATCCTTTCTTGATATGAAATAAAACAAAAAACCCGCAAATCCATAGAATTTGCGGGTTTTCGACCTTACTTAGTGTAAGTGTTGTCGGGGTGGCAGGATTCGAACCTACGACCTCCACATCCCAAATGTGGCGCGATACCGGGCTACGCTACACCCCGATTAGGTATCACCTTTATTGTGGCACAAATATACAACCTTTACAATTACATGCAAAGCCTATTTTTCACGTATTTCAATAACATCCTGATTATTTGCGAAATAATTTAACATTTCCTTCATAGAGGCACTAAAATTCCATAATAAAGGGAAAAATCCAAGGTTTATCTGCTATATTGCTTTGCTAATTTATTAATTACTGCAAATAGCGCACAGATGTTTTTGCCTAATGAAAACATCAACCGCTTTTATTCGTTTATACTAAAAAGTACATATGAAATTCAGGTATCTATATTTGGGCTTTATCACATTCCTCGCTGCATGTAGCTCCGGCAATAATGAAGGAGGTTCCGATGCAAATTATTCCGACTCTAGTTCTACTTCAGAATACGCCCTCTCGAAAGCTGAAATGTTTCAAGACTATTTAGATGCATTAGATACGACAGACGTGAACAGTGTCGACAAAGCGAATAAGAAATTTAAGGAAATATTTAATGCCGGCGATACCATCAATAATGATCAAGGTGTCGTGGATATGGTCGATTTTATGCATAAGGTATCGTTGTATGGACACCAATCGGCGATTGACGATGAGCTTGACTACAGTGCTTTAGTCGATATAGAAGTTGACGGCGGAAAAGCACCTGATGAGTTAGAGGATGCCTATAAAAAAATCAATATGAATGGTTATCGCGTGAGAGAGTCGGAAGGCATGTTTAGTTTGCAGATTAACCCATTCTATATTCAGAAAGAGTTCTATCCATACATTTCTTCGAACATGGAGATCATGCTGCAACAGATTGCCAAGGAAAATTTGGAAGGTTATGCCGAAGATGCAGCCATCATCATTCCTTTTCAGAGTCTTGTTCAGCGAGTAATATGGTGGGAGGATTTCCTAAAGAATAATAGTAATAAAGCCTATACAGCACTTGCTCAGGAACAATATGCTAAATACTTTAATGCGCTGACCATAGGCATGGATAATACCCCTGCTATTGAAAGCCAGCAGATATCCCCATATTTTCAGGAGGCATACAGTTATATGAAAGATTTTGCACCCTCATCTGATAGTTACAAACAGCTGCAGCCTTATATTGACTTGCTGGAACAAGGAAAAATAGACGAAGCGAAGGAACTAGTCGAAGGCCTCTTAAAACACTAATCGCATTTTGACGAGGATGCTACAAAGCGTACTTTTGTAGCATGGCAAGAGCATTAGGAAAACCCAAAAAAACTGTTGACCTCCATTCGGAAGCGTTTATGGAAGACTTGGATCGCTATGAGCGCGACGAGCTCCTAGGCGAAGCCATAGCGTATCTCCGTGAGCAATTAGATGCTGCTATCTACTGGGGCTATCCTGAGATCAGATTTATCCACGGCAAGGGAAAGGGCATTCTTAAACAAGCGGTCTATGATGAGCTGAGATATTACAAACAGTCTGGAGCGATTGCCAACTTCCACCCTGCCTACCATAATGATGATATCGTTGTTGTCTTGATAGGTTTATAGGACCTTAACCCGATAGACTTCGAAAGGATATTTGATCTTATCTTCTCCCCCATTCCATTGTGGCAATAAGTGCATCTGTGCACAGGAGAAATATAAATAGCCATCCGAACCAACGCCCAAGGAGTCAGGCCATAACAAGCGTGGGTCTTGAACAATTAATTCGATTTTCCCTTCGGGTGTCACTCGGCGGATTGAATAATCTAGAGAGTTTGTGAGATAGATGTTTCCCTCCTTATCTGCTACCAGACCATGCGTAACACCTACTTCAGCAACATTTCCGATCTTGTCGACCAAATCAATATCCCGAAGGCTTTCATCTGCTAAGTATTTGGTCTCGATACGATATAAGTTTAATCCATTAATTGGTTTAAAATAAAACCATTTATTATCCTTCGATAGAGCAATCCCATTGACATTGGAGGAAAATGGATTGCCATCCTTATCTCGCATTTCTCTGCCATCATAACTCAATACAATATTTCGATCAGAAAGAGTGAATTTTGAATTGCCAAGTACCGTTCTTGTCGTTCCGGTTTCCAAATTCAGCACGACAATGCCCGCTTGTCCGGGATCAGAAAAATAGGCTAAGCCTTTTTCCGTATCCACGCGAACATCATTCAGCGCTGCTTTGCCTTTATTAAGGTCTTCGAAATTATAGATGCGCACAAGTTGATTAGTTTTCAGATCGAACTGTATCAGTTTAAACTTTCCCTCTTGCTCTTCTGCCGCAGTACCTCCGCCGAAGATGGAACTTTTAGGAGCTGGCTTACTGTCCAACACCCACAATTGATCCGCTGTATCGACGTAGATATCCTGCACATTGACATAATGCTCCTGTTCATTCCCCATCGTCAACTGCCATTTATGATTGGGGTAGGGCTTCATCTTACCATCCACAATCTCAGTCAACCCGAACAAGTACGGCTCACGATGGGGAAAGGAAACAAAGACGCGATTTGTCGAGGAAACAGAAACACCTATTGGCTGCGCTTTATCTAATGAAGCAACGACCTCTAGCTTTCCTTGCCCTGCCGTGTCTTGAGCATTTCCTAAATTCATACTGAATAAACAAATTATAAAACCTGATAATACTTTTCTCATGATATGGATATTAACAAAAAAAACAGACAAATCGTTTTTAGAACCCTGAATTTACAGCCTAACTTAACTGAAATTTTATAACTATTCCGACAAGATGTTTCAAAATATCAATTATTTTTTATATATTCGCTAACAACGGTGATTAAAACATAGGAAAACTGTGCGAAATTATTCGTTTTCTACATCAAGAAACACCAAATTTTCCTTTCGCAAATAAGCTGAATCAGCAATATGGAATTATTGCTACTCAGTTATGAAGCTATTATTCTTCTATGGAGGAAAGATCAATTCTTCTTGATACATCACACATGAAAAACAAGGTTTATGAATGCATTCGTTCACGAGCCTATTAAAAACAAATAAAGAATATATGACAAATTTTAAAGTTGGAATTATTGGAGCTGGCCCAAGTGGTTTGGCTATGTTAAGAGCATTTGAATCGGAACAGAAAAAAGGTAATCCCATCCCAGAAATTAAATGTTATGAAAAACAGGACAATTGGGGAGGTATGTGGAATTACACTTGGCGTACGGGCGTCGGAAAATATGGCGAACCCCTGCACGGGAGTATGTACAAATACCTCTGGTCTAACGGTCCGAAAGAATGTCTAGAATTTGCAGATTATACGTTTAGCGAGCATTTCGGGCAAGCTATCTCATCCTATCCTCCTCGGGAAGTGCTATTCGATTATATACAAGGAAGAATCAAGAAGAGTAACGCCCGCGACTATATCAAATTCAATACTGTAGGCCGCTGGGTAGATTACATGGAAGATAAAAAACAATTCCGTGTGGTTTTTGATGACTTGCAGAAGAATGAAACCTTTGAAGAATTCTTCGACTACCTAGTTGTCGGAACGGGGCACTTCTCGACACCAAACATGCCTTATTTTAAGGGAATTGATAATTTCCCAGGTGCAGTGATGCATGCGCATGACTTCCGTGGAGCCGATCAATTCGTTGATCAAAAGTTGCTCCTGATCGGAAGTAGTTACTCCGCCGAGGATATCGGCGTGCAATGCTATAAGCACGGTAGCCAAGGCGTGACGATCTCTTATCGCAGCAATCCGATAGGATCCAAATGGCCTGAAGGGATTAAAGAAAAACCTTTAGTGACGCATTTTGATGGAAGCACCGCATTTTTCAAAGACGGCACATCGGAGGAATTTGATGCTGTAATTTTATGTACGGGTTATCAGCATAAATTCCCTTTCCTTCCGGATGAACTGCGCCTAAAAACAAAAAACTGCCTATACCCGGATAATCTTTATAAAGGAGTTGTATTCAATGAGAACGAACGCTTGCTATTCTTAGGGATGCAAGATCAGTATTATACGTTCAACATGTTCGATACGCAGGCTTGGTTTGCCCGCGACTACATGCTCGGAAGAATTCAATTACCAAGCAAAGCAGAGCGCGACGCCGACATCAAGAAATGGATGGACTATGAAGCGACGACCGTTACGGGGCCGGATCATGTCGATTTTCAAACGGACTATATCAAGGAATTGATCAGCATGACGGATTACCCGAACTTCGACTTGGATAAAGTGGCCGATATGTTCAAGAGTTGGCTCAACGACAAGGAGATCAATATCCTCAATTACCGCGACCAGGTTTATCACTCCGTTATGGATGGAACGCAAGCGGAACCGCATCATACGCCTTGGATGAAGGAGATGGATGATAGTCTAGAACGCTATCTACAAGAGGTTCCGGCCGATGAGCAGGAATTAGATAAGGTGAACTATTATTAGGACCCGAAAATGTCTACAATAAAGAAAGGGACTGCGAATCAGCAGTCCCTTTCTTTTTATCTGTTTTACAGCCTATTTTGCAGGCGTCACAGTGATTTTTCTGAACTCGATAGGTCCATGGTCACCTTGTATGTAAAGTGGTCCTGGCTCGCCTTCTTTGCTATCTAGCGCACCACCAGTAATTCCTGGTATCTCTTGGTTGCTGATGATAGTTTTTCCGTTCGCTACGATAGTAACCAATCGGCCAACTAAAGTAATATCAAATTTCTGCCATTCATTAGCACCTAATGTCGCCATTTCGTTCGGCGCCAAGAAGCCGTATACTCCTCCAAAATAAAGTGCTCCCGGGTGTTTGTCCTTTGGAGAATCTTCAATTTGAACTTCATAGCGTCCTCTCAGGTAAACTCCAGAGTTACTACCTTCAGGATAACGAAACTCCAAGCTCAGCTTAAAGTCTTCGAAACTTTGCTCAGAAATTAAGTTTGCTCCCGCCTCTTGATTGGTAAGAACACCATCTTTAACTACCCATTGATTCTTGTCGGAAGATGGCTTCCAGCCTGTAAGATCTTTTCCGTTGAACAGCTCTATTGGAGTTCCCCATTCTGCTGCTTTCTCACGAACTAAATATGGCGCTTTAACACCAGTAAATGTATACTTCTCTCCTGTGTTGGAAGTAATGGTTCCTTTCAGTGCTCCTCCGGCTAATTCACCTTCAATAACGAAATCACCTTCGCCACCTTCCCACTGCGGAGGAATTGCGAATGAGAACTTGCCATTCGCTAATTTAATATGAGAGATCGGACGGCTGCTACCGCTATCTCCTACCCATGAACCAACCAATGTCGTGAATCCCGACAATTTGATTTCAATCCATGAAGGCACTGATGTTCCTTTTTTATCAACCGTCAAATCCCAACGCCCCAATAAATCCTTTGATTCCTCTGGAATAGTTTGTGAAGCGGGATTGTGTACTTCCTCTTCCTTTTTCTCCTGAGTCGAACTGTTATTACAAGAGCTTAAGCTCAAACTTAAGATCGTGGTGAAGGCCAGACCAGTTGCAAATTGTTTAATCATTTTATTTATCTTTTTTTGGTTCTATTTAAACTACATAATATTGCTCCCATCCCTTTTTAGGCGGAGGCCCCACCAATAGGGCATTTGCAAATTTATCATTTACGATCTCTTTTTTCACCGGATCGAAATCAAACTTCGTATTCAATCGTTGTGCTATCACGCCAAGGCAGAAGATTTGACTCAAAGGTCCGGCTACCTCAAAGGATGAGCGGGTTTTCTCTTGACCCTTACACGCTTTCAAGAAATTCGCGAAGTGGTTAGAAGGCGATAGTGGAACCTCCGGCAATTTGTTGGCTAAGTCTTTCGCTTTTTCCTCCGGGATAATGCTCAGCGTACTGCCATGAGAGCCACCTTTAAAGGTTAAATCCTTGCTATATATAATTTTGCCTGGATTCAGTTTTGCGGGCTCCAACTTCCCGGTACTTGGTGGCGGAATATTTGGATCTAAGCCCGAAATACCATAGCCTGCAGGAATTGGAGGTAAATTATCCAAACCGTCGTACCACATGATATCAACAGCAGGCATACGCTTACGCTTTGGAAAGCTAAATTTCAATGTCGATGACATCGGGAAGAAGAAAGAGTTATGTCCATCCAAACGCACAGCTTCCATACGTGTCGGAAGACCTAATTCTAAAAACTCATGCGCTGTATCTAAGATATGAGCACCCCAGTCCCCTAGAGCTCCCATTCCGAAATCATACCAACAACGCCATTGACCATTGACAAAGTCTTTATTATAGTTATGGCCAAGCGTCTGCATCTGCCATAAATCCCAATCTAATGTTTCAGGTATCTTCTCCGCAGGTGGGAAGTTCTTGATATTCACATCCCAGCCATGCCATCTCCGCGGCATATTCATATGCCCCACGATTTGGGTTACATCTTTGATAATCCCGGCGTCTTTCCATGCTTTGAACTGGAAATAGTTCGCATCGGAGTGACCTTGGTTACCCATTTGCGTTGCCAGTTTCGGATTTTTCTTCGCTTTAGCCATCATCAGTTCCACCTCTAAGAACGTACGAGCCATAGGTTTTTCCACATAGACATGCTTACCCAAATCCAAGGCCATCATCGTAATCGGGAAATGGGAAAAGTCGGGAACACCGACTGACACCGCATCTATTTGATTGCCCATCTTATCGAACATCTGACGGAAATCATGGAAACGTGGAACTTCTGGAAACTTCTTCAGAATGGCTTCCGTATGTTTTGCTCCCATGTCTACATCACATAGTGCAACAATATTACAAAGTCCAGTTTTATGAAACTCTAGGAGAATCTCAGCAGCACGATTTCCAATCCCCACTGCCGCGAGGTTAACACGCTCGTTGGGCTTCGCCATCACTACATTCGCTAAACTACTGTTTGCCAATGCCACCGCCCCTCCAGCCATGACTGACTTCTTGATGAAGCTTCTACGAGAAAAAAAATGATCCATGAAATAGTGTTTAGGTTTAAATTTATTAATGATCGTATGTTAAAATTAAAAAAAAATATTAATTTCAACATGATAATCGCTGATTATCATTAAACCTGTTACAAAATCAACAAAAACTTAAGATGAGAAGATTCATAAAAAACTCTATTTATTCCCTATCCTTTTGTGCCCTTTCCCTCCTTGTTCTCTCGGCATCCTGTCAAAGTGCAAATAAGAACACCTCTGATGGCGATTGGGAGCATCTATTTAACGGAAAAGACTTGACCGGATGGAAAACCCTTGCCGGCAAGGCGCCATACACGATTGAAGATGACGCGATCGTCGGCACCATGGTGAAAGGAACTCCGAATAGCTTCTTGGTAACAGAAAAAGAATACGGTGATTTTATTTTAGAGCTTGATATTAAGCTGGAAGGTGCTACAACAAATTCTGGCATACAGACGCGCAGTCATTACGATGCGAATGCAAATGATGGCAAAGGTAGAGTCTATGGCCGGCAGGTGGATGTAGACCCTACTCCGAGAGCTTGGACAGGCGGAATATATGATGAAGGGAGAAGACAGTGGCTTTATCCTTTAGATTTAAACCCTGCGGCTAAAACAGCTTATAAAGCCAATGAATACAACAAGATCCGCATCGAAGCTATAGGGAATGAGATGAAAACCTGGGTAAATGATGTGCCTTCGGCGCACTTAGTCGATAGCATCGATGCCTCTGGATTTATTGCTCTGCAGGTGCATGCCATCCCAGACTCGTTAGATGGCAAAAAGGTATATTTCAAAAACATCAAGATCCAAACAAAGAACTTAAGACCAGCGGAGTTCCCTACTGATGTCTACATCGTCAATACCAATGCGAACGGCTTGACTGAAGAAGAACAAAAAGCGGGGTATAGCCTGTTATTCAACGGGAAAGATGCAACGGGATGGAAAAGCGCGCGCGGTGGAGGTTTCCCGGAGAAAGGCTGGAAGATTGAAAACGGGATCATTTCTGTGCAGAAGTCTGATGGTGGCGAATCTACCAATGGCGGTGACATCGTTACTGAAAAACAATACAAAGCATTTGACCTTTCTTTCGATTTTAAGTTAACCCCCGGTGCAAATTCCGGTGTTAAATATTTTGTTACATTGAATGAGGAAACTAAAGGTTCAGCGATCGGTCCGGAATATCAAATCTTAGATGATGAATTGCATCCTGATGCTAAACTAGGCAAAGATGGAAACAGAACATTAGCATCATTATACGATCTAATCACATCTGACAAAAATAAACGTGCAAGAAAACCAATTGGCGAGTGGAACCGCGGACGCCTTGTTGTTGAACCTAACAACAAAGTAACTTATTGGTTAAATGGGTTTAAGATGTTAGAATTTGTTAGGGGTTCGGAAGAATTTAGAAAACTTGTCGCAGGCAGCAAATACAAAGATTGGAAGAACTTTGGTGAAGCCGAACAAGGACATATCCTTTTGCAAGACCACGGCGATGCAGTATCGTTCAGAAGTATAAAAATCAAAGAATTGAAATAGAAGATTTGTTCGTCGAGACATTCGACTTAGATAAAAAAAAGGCGATGTAGTTGAATACATCGCCCTTTTGTATGTTATTTTAATACCGTTGAGAATCGCAAAAGCTTCTCTTTAAATATCCGCAGTTCTTCATCCTGAAGATTGATAAAAGAATTGTCACTCAACTTTCCAACCACCTCATCCATTTCTTCCGGTGAATTATACACCATCATACGGAACGGATTGCTGTAGTCTTTCTCGCGAGTTTTGCGGATTTCGTCGCATATCCACTTCTTGGTCTCCAGAGCTTCGTCAAATAACTCGTGCCAAAAGTCTAAATCCCAAGTGTTTGATTTTCTTTCTGTAACTTCGGCAAGCGAGATCAAAGCATGTTGAAGTTTGTCTTGTAAGTATTCACCGCTAAGCGTACGATACTGTGCATGCACATCTTTCCAAGTAGCCACTTCTCCAGAACGAATATCCTCTAGTAAACTTTCCATTTTATGCGAAGGCATCAACTGCCCGCCCACATTGACGAAGGATACTCTTTCGGAAACCGATAAACTGTTATGCATTAACTCCCTGTCAAAATCATCAGGGCTCACGAGCTCTAACACCTGACAAACAGCATAATAGCGAATTAACTTCTTGAAGAGGACATACGACTCTTTCGGTTTCAACAAAACAACTTTGCGTTTCGAAAACTCTGTGTTTTGCAGAAGTACTTCCAATGCTGGACCCGATGAACCATTTAACCAAGATTCAGCGCTAATTCCATTCCCCTCGCTTACTTTAGATAGCGCTAGGTCAACAGCGGATCGTATTTCCTTCAATGAATCGAACAACTCGTTGATCGTATCCGGCGCAAGAATATCATACTCAAAATATTGATTCTTGAACTGACGCTTGTCACGACTTAAGAACTTATTTGTATTGCGCATCAGCGCATACATATTGTACATAAACCAATAACCCGGCACAATAACCAATTGATCGTTCTTCACATCATTACTGATCAAAGAAAACGGGATACGAACATCCATCTCATGTTGGAAATCGCCTTTGACGATTAAGCTGTAAGATGCGAATCGTGAGTTATGTTTTAAGCTGACGCAGAGTCCAGGCCAGAAGCCACGACCAGCGATAATTTCGCCATCGGCTCCTCTCGAGTTGTGGTTAGACCCTACCGTTGCGCCTGCGGCCATATTTGACTGCCCCATAATTAAACTGGCACATAGGAAAGAGTTATTATGATGTTGTTCATGCGCAGGAAAGATCAATGAGTTCAACACCTCGCAACAGGAAATTGTTGAGTTATCTCCTAAAAAGGAGTTGATCAAACGTGCGCCATATTTCAGTTGCGAATAGGATGATAATATAAAGCGTACCGCCTTTACCCCATAAAATACACGGCAACCATAGCCAATAATGCCATTTACTAATTCACACCCTTCACCAATCTGTGTATAAGCTTCGGATGTCGAATTGACCGTTACGTTCTTTAGTTTATTAACGCCTTTAATATAAGCGTCTGAGCCGATCTTGACGTTCTTGATGGTATGCGAATTCTTGATGACCGTGCGGTCACCGATCTCACTGTAAAATCCGCGCTCCGCCGTAAAGCACTTGTTGGTCATTTCAAAAAAGCGATCCTGAAGTACCTTATCTTGTCTATTTCTCGTCCACAGATAGACATCCGCCGCTTGCATCCCATCAAATGGTAGGACTCTCCTATTCCCATTCTCGTTGCAGACTTCCAAATAAATGCGGCTCTCTTCTTTATCGCCGTCTTTTAGGATGCCGTTTCCGAACTTTGCGCTAGAACTCGTTTCCATTTCATTCACGTTGAGCAGGATGACCTCGTTACCAATAATGAAATGAGCAATATAACGAACCTGATGCAAGGCAATGCAATCTCCCAGATCACAGCTGATGATATGGGAGTTATAAATTCCGCAAGCTAATCGGATATCACGATACTCTAAATAAACCTCTTCCATATCGCCAATACGCACCAAGCCGTAAAACTTCGATCGTTTGATTTGATTAGGGAGGAACTTATCCGTAACGAGTACATCATTCCAATTGGTAGACTCGTTGGCATTAGCCTCTAATATTTGAATTTCTTCTGCGGTAAGATTTCTATAGGTCTTATCGGACTTTTGTTGTTGATAACGAAAGTAGTATTCGTCTCTCCCCTCCTTTAAGTACTCGGCAGGAATAAAATCATAACCGATGCGATTTAAAGGAATCTTATTGACATACCCCATAAGCTTGACTATTCTACTGTAACCGATTTCGCTAAATTACGTGGTTTGTCGACATCTAAGCCACGATAAACTCCAATGTAGTAAGATAGTAGCTGCAACGGCACAACGGTCAAAATTGGTGCTAAAACTTCGTCCAAAACCGGAACCGTCATGATATCATCAGCGATGCTATGAGTAATCTCGTCGCCTTCCGAAACCACCGCAATCACTTTACCCTTACGCGCCTTGATTTCCTGCATATTGCTGATTACCTTCTCGTGGTACACATCTTTTGTTGCTACAAAAACAACAGGAAGTGTATCATCCACAAGCGCGATCGGGCCATGCTTCATCTCGGCAGCAGGATAGCCTTCAGCGTGGATGTAAGAGATCTCTTTAAGCTTCAATGCGCCTTCTAGGGCAGTTGGAAAGTTATATCCACGACCTAAATAAAGAACATCGTGCGCGTCTTTGTATTTATAAGCAATCGCTTTGATATTATCTACTTCGTTTTTCAACACCCATTCTACTTTCTCCGGAACACTATTTAATTCCTGTGATAGTTCTACGAAGCGTTCTTCGGAGATAGTACCTTTCATTTTCGCAACCTTCAACGCTAGTAACATCAGTACAGCTAATTGCGCAGTATAGGCTTTTGTACTCGCTACTCCAATTTCAGGACCTGCGTGGGTATAACATCCGGCATGCGAAATACGCGCAATCGATGAACCAACCACATTGACAATACCAAAGATTGTTGCCCCCTGCTCTTTAGCACGCTCAAGAGCAACCAATGTATCCGCCGTTTCGCCACTTTGTGAAATAGCAATAATAACATCTTCATCCGTAATAATAGGGTTTCTATATCGGAACTCCGAAGCATACTCCACTTCAACATTGATACGGCATAACTCCTCAATCACATATTCAGCAACTAAGCCTGCATGCCAGCTTGTTCCACAAGCAACGATGATAATACGACGAGCATTTAAAAGCTTCTCCTGAATGATGTCAATACCACTTAGGATAATCTTTGATTCGTTCAAGACCAAACGTCCGCGAAGGGAATCAGCAATAGTCGTTGGCTGTTCAAAGATCTCTTTCAACATGAAATGATCATAACCTCCTTTTTCAATGGCAGCTAATTCCATATCAAGCTTTTGAACAAAAGGTGTGATTGTTTCATTACCTAAGTTCTTTAAGATCAATTCATCCGGACGAACAATTGCCAGTTCGTAGTCGTTGATATAAACCACTTCCTTGGTGTAAGCAAGCATAGGCGAAGCATCAGATCCCAGGAAATGTTCATTATTGCCAATTCCGATTACTAAAGGGCTACCCTTTCTTGCAGCAATGATCGTATCAGGCTGATCCGCTGAAACGATCAAGATTACATAAGCACCCGTAACGCGTTTTAAAGCGATACGAATTGCTTCTTCTAGACTACAGTTATTGTTAAGTTGAATATCTTCGATAAAATTCAGCAATACTTCAGAGTCTGTATCGCTATGAAATTCATACCCGTCTTTAATCAGTTCGTTTTTAAGCGAGGCATAGTTTTCAATAATTCCATTGTGAATCATCGCCAAATTGCCAGATTTGGACACATGAGGATGTGCATTTCTATCGGATGGCTCACCGTGTGTTGCCCAACGCGTGTGGCCGATGCCAGTCGTCCCTTCCGTTGATTGTTCTCCCACAAACTCTTCCAGTGCTGCAACTTTTCCTTCCTTTTTATAAACTTTAACAGCATCCCCCGTTTGTAAAGCGACTCCAGCGCTATCATAGCCACGGTACTCAAGTTTTTTCAAGCCATCAATAACTATTGGATAAGCTTGACGTTTTCCGGTGTATCCGACGATTCCACACATAATTGTTCTCGTTTAATTTAAGTTTTCGTTATAATTTCTTTCTAAATATAGAGATAAAATCAGTCAACGCAATCGATTGACTGCCATAAAAAACAAAAACCGGACCAAGTCCGGTTTTATATTAATTAATTTTGTGTTAATTTAATTCGAATTTATAGCCAACTCCTTTTACCGTAGTAACATAGCTATCCCCAATCTTCTCACGTAGTTTTCGAATATGAACATCAATCGTTCGATTAGTTACAACTACTGAATCTTCCCAGATTGCTTTTAAGATTTGCTCTCGTGTAAAAACCTTATTAGGTTTCGAAGCTAATAAGTATAAAAGCTCAAACTCCTTCTTCGCTAATACGAACTTTTCTTCGCCACGGTACACTAAGAAAGAGTCACGGTCGATTACTAAGTCTGAAATCTCTAGCTTATCTGTTGCTTGATCATCAATAACTTCGGATGTGTTTCTACGTAAGATAGCATTGATACGGCTCATCAAAGCGCGTGGCTTGATTGGTTTAGCGATATAATCATCCGCCCCAACATGGAATCCAGCAATTTCCGAATACTCCTCGCTTCTTGCCGTTAAGAAAACCATGAAAGTCTGTTTGAATTCAGGCATAGAACGCATTAAACGACAAGCTTCAATACCATCCATTTCCGGCATCATTACATCCAAGATGATTAAATCTGGATAAACTTCCTTTGCAACTTTAATTCCTTCTTTACCGTTAGCAGCGGTGTAAACTTGGTATCCCTCTTTGGTTAAATTATACGAAATCAATTCAACAATGTCTGCTTCATCGTCAACCACTAGAATTTTCTGCTTACTAGCCATATAATGTATTTTTTTTGCTAAGTTATGTACTTAATCATAAGATAAAGTTAATCAAATATTATATAATTGTTAACACTTAAATATAACTTAACAATGCATTATTCTTAATTTAAGGTTTTCGTTAAAAAATCTTCTAACTCCTGCCCTCTTAAGTTCTTGGCAATTATCTTTCCTGTGGCATCCACTATGTAAGAGGTAGGAATACCTTTGATTTGGTAGTCTATGACTAGGGGTGAACTCCAAGCTTGCAGATCGGAAATATTAGTCCATTCCAACTTATCTTCTGCAATCGCGCGCATCCATGGACCTGGATTATTATCTAATGATACTCCAAGAACAGTGAAATTCTTATCCTTAAATCTGTGATATTGCTTAACAATGTTTGGATTTTCCTCACGACATGGCATACACCATGAAGCCCAGAAATCGACCAAGACAGTTTTACCTTGAAAGTCTGAAAGCTTCACAAGCTTATTGTCCTTGGTGTAAGCTTGCAGTGCAGGCGCCGGCTGACCGATCGCCAACTTCCGAAGCTTATTCACTTCTGTTTTGAAATCATTGACATAGCGATTGTCTGTAAACTTATCTTTTATCTCGTCAGCATAGCTAATCAACTCTTGTTCCGCCATCTCCGGATCCAAGGTACTCATAACATAAAAACCCGCTAAATCCTGATTCTTATTGGCAAATGCCACAGACTCTTTTACGTATTCTTTAAAGAAAGGTTCAAACTTCTGTAGCATCTCCGAACGAAGATTCTGAATTTCATTGACACCTAGATCACTGGTCGCTTTCGTAAATACCTGTTGCAGGGAGTCTCTAACAAAATCAATGCGTCCCTTTAATGCCGCAAAGTCTTTAAGTTTTGTCGATAGCTCCGACCCTTCCACTGAATAGTTTTCAGGTTGCTGCATATCAACTGAAAAGGTGAGTGCCTTGCCAGGTTCTACAATAACCGGATAACGATTCTTGCCTACAGCAACTGTTAACAATCGCTCTTGCGTGGCCGGCCTCTCAAACTTAAATCTATTGCCGTCTGCAATAAACGTAGAATCCAACTTACGGTCCCCCTCGTAAAAACTAACCACCTTCACATTCCCCGGGTTATCAATAACTCCTTTAATCTGGATATTTTCATCGTTAGCACAGGACGCAAACATCCCTCCCGCTAACAATAAACTACAAATATGTAATACGGACTTGTTCATTCTATTTTTTACTTTACAAATTCTCTCGCACGGTCAATCGCTGTTTGCAAACCAGCACTATTCTTTCCTCCTGCGGTTGCGAAAAACGGCTGACCACCTCCACCACCTTGGATATCTTTTGCCAGCTCGCGTACGATATTACCGGCATTTAAATTATTTGATTTCGCTATTTCGTCAGAAATCATAACCGTCAAACTTGGTTTACCATCAAAATTTGCTCCTAACACTAGGAATAGATTATTGACAGCTCCTTTCAAAGCGAATGCTAAGGTCTTAACCGCATCAGGGTTTGGCAGATCAACAATTGCAGATAAGAAGTTGATTTCACCGATACGCTCGAACTTAGATTCTAATTCCGCACGCATCTTCAATGATTTCTCTGTAATACTTTTCTCGATTTCTTTACGCAATGCACTATTCTCATCAATGATTTTGCTCATCGCAGAAACGAAGTCTTTAGGATTATTTAAAATCCCCTTCATGTTGTCCACCAGCTCAAAGTATTCACGGATTACCTGCTGTGCTTTCGTTCCTGTGATCGCCTCGATACGACGAACACCGGCAGCCACTGCCGATTCAGAAACTATCTTAAAGAAACCAATTTGTCCAGTAGCCCGAACGTGCGTACCGCCACAAAGCTCCTTAGAATATTTATCATCAAAGGTAATTACACGGACGTGATCTCCATATTTCTCACCGAATAATGCTGTTACTCCAGATTCTATAGCCTGTTGATAAGGTACATTACGTTCTTCCTTCAAGGAAATATCCTCGCGAATCTTCGCATTAACAATATCTTCTACCTCTTTGATCTCCTCATAGGTCATTTTCGCAAAATGAGATATATCAAATCGCAAGACATCCGGCGAAACTAACGAGCCTTTTTGATTAACATGCTCACCCAATACTTGCTTCAATGCAGCATGTAATAAGTGTGTTGCGGAGTGATTCGCTTCCGTGTCTTTACGCTTTCCGGCATTCACGACAGCCTCAAACTCACCAGTTAATACGGTCGGTAATTGATTGACGAAGTGAATGATAAGACCGTTTTCCTTTTTAGTGTCAACAATAGAAATCTTCTCATTCGTGTCTAACGAACGAAGATACCCAGTATCTCCGACCTGACCACCACCTTCAGCATAGAACGGCGTTTCTGATAATACCAATTGAAACTGATCTTTTCCCTTAGCAGAAACTTTGCGGTACTTCACGATCTCTGTTTGCGCCGTTAAAACATCATAACCTACAAAATCGGTATCCTGATTATCTGATACAATAACCCAATCGCCCGTATCAATTGCAGTAGCGGCGCGCGAGCGTTCCTTCTGCGCGAACAATGCCTGCTCAAAACCTGTCATATCCACTGTCAAGCCTTGCTCACGAGCAAGTAGCTCCGTTAAGTCTATCGGGAATCCATATGTATCGAATAATTCGAATGCGAAATTACCGTCGATGGAAGATTGATTAACAACGTAGTTCTCAAATCGCTGAATACCTGTCGTCAAAGTACGTAGAAAAGAAACCTCTTCTTCCAGAACAACTTTCTCAACAAAATCTTGCTGACTATAAAGTTCATCAAATACCCCTTTAAATTGCTCCGCTAATACCGGAACCAACTCATGGATAAACGGTGATTTAAAATTCAAAAATGTATAAGCATAACGAACAGCGCGTCTTAGGATACGACGAATCACATAGCCGGCTTTATTATTCGAAGGTAATTGTCCGTCGGCGATAGCAAAACTTACCGCACGGATATGATCTGACAATACGCGCATAGCGATATCCGTTTTCTCATCAGTACCATAAGCGATACCTGATTTTTCCGCAATATAATGGATCAATGGTTGAAAAACATCCGTATCGTAGTTAGATGTCTTGCCTTGAATGCAACGGACCAAACGCTCGAAGCCCATTCCTGTGTCCACATGCTTCGCAGGGAGTGCCTTTAAAGATTTATCTTTAAGACGATTGAATTGCATAAATACCAGGTTCCAGATCTCAATAACCTGCGGATCGTCCGCATTCACTAAGTCCTGACCTTTTACTTTCGCACGCTCTTCGTCGGAACGCATATCGTAATGAATTTCCGAACATGGTCCACATGGTCCTGTGTCGCCCATCTCCCAGAAATTATCCTTCTTATTTCCTAATAGAATTCTGTCCTCAGCAATTAATGCCTTCCATAGATCGAAAGCCTCTAAATCGCGTTGTAAACCCTCTGTCGCATCACCCTCAAAAATCGTTACATAAAGACGGTCTTTATCCAGTTTGAAAACCTCTGTCAGAAGTTCCCAAGCCCATTCAATTGCTTCTTTTTTGAAATAATCGCCAAATGACCAGTTTCCAAGCATCTCAAACAAGGTATGGTGATAGGTATCAATTCCCACCTCCTCTAAGTCATTATGTTTACCAGAAACACGAAGACATCGTTGTGTGTCCGCCACACGCGGATATTTGATTGCGGCCTCTCCTAAAAACAAGTCCTTAAACTGGTTCATACCAGCATTCGTGAACATTAATGTAGGGTCGTTTTTCACTACCACAGGAGCGGATGGAACGATCTGATGTCCCTTACTCTTGAAAAAATCTAAAAAAGCCTGGCGTATTTCTCTGCTAGTCATCTATTTCGTAAATATTTTACTTGCAAACTTACTCAAAATTGACGTTAAAAGAGTCTTAAAAACCAACTTTTGTCATTATCACCGATATTTTTAGTAAATTTATATTCTTAATAAAGAACAACTCAATAAATCAAAAAGATGACGATTATTGTCCCTACCGATTTTTCCAAAAACTCGGAATTTGCCGCTCTATACGCCTGTGAACTCGCTACAAAAAGAAATGCCGGTATCATGTTGCTCCACTGTTATACAACCTCCTCTGTAGGCGACAGTATTGACGACGATCTAACAGATCCTATCTTAAAAGCAGACCTTTTGATCGCGGAGCTAAAAGATAAATTGGTAGATCAATTTCCAGCAGTGGATTTTTACATCGAATGCTCTAGAGCTTTAATCGTAGATAAGCTTGCCGAGATGTCGAATTCGGGGATGTTCGACCTGATTATTATGGGGGCATCAGGGGCGAGCAAAGCAAAATCTGTTTATTGGGGCAGCACAACCATGGCTGTTGCCGCAAAGTCAAGTATTCCGGTAGTCGTTGTTCCAAATGAAGAATATCACTTTGAGAGCAATCATATCGCCTTGTTAACAAACTTCAAGCATGAAGAGTTGGACACATTGAAAGAATACCTTCGCCTTGTCGATGAAACGAAATCCCTTTCACTTATACACGTCTACAAGGCCAGCCAAAAAAGAGAAAACGTAATGGACACGTTGAATAACTGGGCATACAACATTAAGGAAATGACCCAGGTCGATCAGGTCAGCAGCTATGCCGAACCGATACAGAAAGACGATGAAGAGTTGGATACTGTATCAGAGGTCGTTGAAAAATTAATTCAAGATATTAATCCAGACGTTATTCTGGTCACTCCGAGTCGCAAGACATTTTTCGAGCGCTTATTTACAAGTTCCGTATCGAAGGCTATCGCACTAGAAATAAACAAACCCGCATTTTTTGACAAAATATAACATTCAACATATTGAAATCATGAGCAAATTATTAATACCTATAGATTTTTCGGAATACTCAGCCGTTGCTGTAGAATATGCATGCCAGATCGCACAAGAATCAGGACAGTCATTAGACTTACTGCATGTATTTGCAGATCATACTAACATTTATATAAATGCTCAAAATGATCCTTCTTTGAAAGATCCTCGCGTACCGATGGCAGAGCGAGACATGAAAAATATCATCGCAGATATCGAAAAGAATTATCCAGGAGTTCAGTCTACTGCAATTTTCCGCGACGGTAATTTATACGATGAAATCAAAAAAATCACTAATGCGGAATCTTACGACGCCGTTGTTATGGGTACAAAGGGCTCATCAGGAATGGAAGCTATATTTATTGGAAGCAACACCTATGATACGATCCTGAACACAAGAACCCCGCTCCTAGCAGTTCCTTTAGATGCTACCAAACTTAAAAAGGATCGCGTAGCCTTATTATGTAATTTTAAAGATGCGGAATTAACATGCTTAAGCCAGTCATTCCCACTATTCAAAAAAGACTTTGAGTTGGTATTGATTCACGTCAATGTGAAAGATAGAGAAATAAAAGATATTGATGCTGATTTCAAAAACTTCATAAACCGTATAGAAAATGAGCTAGGCATATCTGATATTACCTACATCATTAAACCACAATCATTATTTATGCGTCAAAAAGAAAGTGTCGCACAAGCCGTAACTTCCGTATTAATTGATGAGCAGGTTGACATTCTTTTATTAACAAAAAGCCGTAAGAGCGTATTCCGTCAACTCACTGAATCAAACGTAGTTAAGAAACTTGCGTTTGACATTAAATTACCTACCTTCTTCGCACGCGTACTTCCTCAAAAAGACTAATACAGCTACAACAAGCTACAAATTTTACAACCTTTGTTGCCAAAACGCAAGTTTTGGCAACAAATTTGCCTAACCGATAGCAAGTGTAAAATTTAGTCACATGAAAACAAACTACTTAAAAAAAGCTAGCCTATTTGCTGTAGCAGGTCTTATTACCTCAACAGCTTTTGCTCAACAAAACACAACAACAGTAGAGGGAACTACACCTCTTGGATCATCATCAGAATACAGAACTTGGTCGATTGGAGTGAACGCGGGATTATTAAACCAATCTAACATCTTCGGTTTCAACAGAGCTGGATTTGACAAGTTAGACCACAACGTAGGATACAGTGCCTACATCAAAAAACAAATTTCCCCTTCTTTCGGTATTAAAGCACAGTACCTAGGTGGTAAAGTTTCAGGAACAAATGAAAATGCCGCTGCAGGTACAGTATCAGCATTCGAAACAAAAATGCCTTGGTCAGCTGCATTATCAGGAGAGTTCACTTTAGCGAACACTAACTGGAGATTCTTTAACAGCATTATCAAGCCTTACGCTTCGATTGGTCTTGGTGCTTTAAACTTCGAAACAACGACTACAGTTGACGGAACTGCATCAACTGCTGACTCACAAACAAAATTATACGTTCCTATCGACGCAGGTTTCAAATTTGCAGTTGCTAAAGGAATCAACATCGACTTAGGATACCAGTTAAACTGGGCTAACCAAGACTTCGATGGTGTTCCTGCAGGTCAATACAAGAATGACTTATTCTCGTATGCACACGCTGGTTTAGAAATCGCTCTTGGTGATGGCAGCAAACCCTACTTAGGTAATAGTAACCCAGTAGGTACTTTAGTTAAGAAATATGATGAGTTAAAAGCAGAGCGCGATGCATTAGTAGCATCTAACGAAGCTTTAAAATCAGAATTAGCAGGTATCAGCAGCGATTTGAATGATGATGATGGCGACGGTGTTGCTAACAAATTCGACAAATGTCCAAATACTCCAGCTGGTGTAAAAGTGGATGGTGCTGGATGTCCTCTTCCTGAAATCAAACATGAAACTAAAGTTGTTGAGAAAATCGTAGTTTCCGAAGAAGATAAAAAAGTAGTTGATGAAGCAATCAAAAACTTAGAATTCGACTTAGGTAAAGCGACAATCCGTTCAACTTCTTACGAATCATTAAACAGAGTTGCTGCTTTATTGATCGAGAAAAACTTCAGCTTGAAATTAGCTGGTCACACGGACAACACAGGTTCAATGCAAACTAACTTACGTTTATCGAAAGAGCGTGCTGAATCTGTAAAATCTTACTTAGTATCTAAAGGTGCTAACGCTTCTCGCATTGAAGCTACAGGTTATGGTCCAAACCAGCCTATCGCTACAAACAAAACTGCAGAAGGCCGTCAACAAAACAGACGTGTTGAGTTTACCCTTTACTAGGAATAACTAAAACTACAAACACAATAGAGAGGGGCTGTCCAAAGGACAGCCCCTTCTCATTGTATACACTTAGAACATTTTAAAGCCGTTTCCCTAATGATTAAATGATAGCTAATTAATCATTCTAGGGAAATAGTGAAAGCAACAGACGCCTTGTTAGCGGTTAAAAAAATGCTACTCAAAGCATTTATGGCGTTCTTTCAACATCGGCAGCAATGATGCATTTGATGATTTTTTAAAACAGACAATTGCATAAAAACTTTCATGTTTTCATTGAAAAACCAAGAGCCATGAAAGTTTCTTGATGGCCTTTGAAACAGACACTTTCCCAAAAAAAAGAGGCTGTTCGTTTGAACAGCCTCCTTCTTATTAATATCTACTTTTCGATTCTCTACGTTTTCCGGAGAAGTCGCGGAAACCACCTCCGCCGTTCGATCTACCACGATCTCTTCTATCTCCACGTCCGCCTCCAGAATTTCTGTCTGAAGATCTACCACCACGGCTACGACCGTTTGATGATCCTCTGTCAGATCTTCCTTCACCCGAAACTTCAATACGTACGCCTCTTCCGTTGTAATTAACACCTTGGAAACCTTGGAATACTTTATTAACCTCGCCATCTTCCACTTCGAAGAAAGTGAATACGCCTTTAAGGTCAATCTTACCAATTGATTTTCCAGAGATCTTACTGTTATTACAAATGAAACCTAACATTTCACCGCGGCTGAACTCGTCTACTGAACCTAAGTTAATGAACAAACGAGTAAAACCTTTAGAAGTACGACGACCACCACCATCTCTATCTCTATCACGATCACCTCTAGAAGATTCACGCGCTTCGATATTCAAATCTGGAGCATCTTTGTAATAGTTTAAGAATCTATTGAATTCTAACGAAGCAAATCTTTTCACTACTTCTTCTTTTGTCAAGTCTTGAAGACTCTCTAAGATTTGAGGAAGGAATGCATTAATTTGATCTTCTTGAACTTCTACATTGTGTACTTTGTCAACAAGAGCGAATAATTGTTTCTCACACACTTCTGTTCCTTGTGGAACTTGTTTGCGTTCGAAAGACTTACCAATGATCTTCTCGATGTGACGAATTTTGCTCATCTCTTTCACATTGATTAATGAAATCGAGATACCTGTTTTACCGGCACGAGCTGTACGACCTGAACGGTGCGTATAGTTTTCAACCTCATCAGGAAGAGAGTAGTTGATAACGTGCGTAACATCATTTACGTCGATACCACGTGCTGCAACGTCAGTAGCAATTAATAGTTGTAAGTTGCGTTCGCGATAGCGCTTCATCACTTTATCACGTTGTTGTTGTGATAAGTCACCGTGCAATGAGTCAGCATTGTAACCATCTTTAATTAAAGCTTCAGCAATCTCTTGCGTTTCGATCTTCGTACGACAGAAAACAATACCAAAAATCTCTGGATAGTAATCTACAATACGTTTGAACGCAGCATACTTATCTTTTGCTTTGATTAAGAAATACTGGTGTTCGATATTTTCATTACCTGTATTCTTTGTACCCACTGTCAACTCAACCGGATCGGTCATGTAATTTTGGGCAATACGACGAACCTCACGAGGCATTGTTGCAGAGAATAACCAAGTTTTTTTATCAGCTGGAGTTTCTGATAGAATATTGTTGATGTCTTCTTGGAATCCCATGTTCAACATCTCATCAGCTTCGTCAAGCACAACGTACTTCACTTGCGAGAAGTCGATGGCATTACGGCCGATGATATCAAGCATACGACCAGGTGTTGCTACTACGATCTGTACTCCACGACGGATCTGACGTAGCTGGTCGCCAATGTTCGCACCACCATAAACGGCAACTACATGAACATTGTCTAAATTTTTGGCATACTTCTCTAGGTCTTTTGCGATTTGCAAACATAGCTCACGCGTAGGACACAATACCAATGCTTGAGGTTGATTGAATGAAAAGTCTAGTTGTTCTAATAGAGGAAGACCAAATGCCGCAGTCTTTCCAGTACCTGTTTGGGCTAATCCGACAAAATCGTCGTTACCAGTCAGTAACACAGGAATGGCTTTTTCCTGGATGGGAGAAGGTTTTTCAAAACCTAACTCAGTGATGGCATTAACAATCTCATGACGGATCCCCAGTTCTAAAAATGGGTTCATGAAATAAATTATACAATAGGCACAATTGCCTAAGGCGGTGCAAAGATAAGAAAAATAATTAGTTATTCCTAAAAGTCAATGTTTTATGAAAATAAATATTTGAAATGTAGCCGAATATCCTTTAATTGCATAGTCGTTTTAGCAAAACATGCAAGGAAAACTAACCAATTCAATTGCTTTCCACCGGTCTATAAACGTACATTAAACTAGCTTAAAAGCGGTTTTATATAAAAGAAGCAACACTTATTGAGTGTAAAGGAACGGTATCTGCTAAATTATTTTAAAATAATATTTGGCAGAAAATAATATCTAAAGAATATGATTCCACATTCAACAAGTAAAACAAACAAATGATAATATATTGAGCAAATATTAGTTGATTATTCAACGATTATTCGCTATATCTGATAATTTGTTAAGGATTTGAAGAAATCTTTAATTTTTTTGTAGGTTTGAACCGTTAATTATCTTATCTAAATTTATGTGGTATAAAAAATCAATTTCGAAATTAATTTCCGAAGCAGAACAAAGTGGTGAAGGAACATTAAAGAGAACATTGTCCAGCACGGGATTGATCGCCTTAGGAATTGGCGCAATCATCGGAGCGGGACTTTTTTCTTTAACGGGTATTGCCGCCGCAGATCATGCCGGCCCCGCAGTAATGCTATCCTTTATTATCGCAGCCGTTGGCTGTGCTTTCGCTGGCTTATGCTATGCCGAATTCGCATCGATGATTCCTGTCGCAGGAAGCGCCTATACCTATTCATATGCAACCATGGGCGAATTTATGGCTTGGATCATCGGATGGGACTTGGTACTTGAATATGCTTTAGCCGCAGCCACCGTCGCAGTAAGTTGGTCACAATATTTCAATGAGCTTTTGCTCATGGTAGGCATACATATACCACCAAACCTCCTTGCAGGCCCTTTTGAAGGCGGAATGATCAATCTTCCGGCAATTGTTATCGTCTGCCTATTATCGCTCCTGTTGATGCGTGGAACACAAGAATCGTCTGCGGTGAATAACATCTTAGTTATTCTGAAGGTCGGCGTCGTTCTTCTGTTCATCGTTTTAGGCTGGCAATTTATCGAGCCCTCAAACCACACGCCATTTATCCCAACAAATGAAGGCGAGGAAATGGTGAAACAAGGGACTATGGGTTTTTGGGATTTCTGGGGATCCGACTATCGAGGACATTATGGCTGGACAGGCATTCTACAGGCAGCGGGTGTAGTTTTCTTTGCGTTTATCGGTTTTGATGCCGTAAGTACTGCAGCACAGGAAGCAAAAAATCCGAAGAAAGATATGCCGATCGGAATCATCGGCTCCTTGATTATTTGTACTGTTCTATATGTACTTTTCTCTTATGTGATGACAGGTTTAGCACCTTACACAGCTTTCAGCGGTGATGCCAAACCGGTTGCGACCGCCTTCGCAAAAACAGGATACCACTTTTTAAATACCGCAATGATCGTGACCATCATCGCCGGATATACATCCGTTATCCTCGTAATGCTATTAGGCCAAAGCCGTGTATTCTACTCCATGAGTAAGGATGGTTTATTGCCAAAATTCTTTTCCGACTTATCAAAACGTCAAACACCATGGAAAACCAATGCCATCTTCATGATATTTGTGAGTATTTTCGCAGGTTTTGTACCGGTATCCGACCTGGGACATATGGTAAGTATCGGGACCTTATTTGCATTTACGCTAGTATGTGTGGGAATATTGGTGTTGAGAAAAACGAATCCCGAAATTGAACGTCCATTTAGAACACCGTTGGTACCGTTAGTTCCTATCTTAGGAATTCTAGTTTGTGTATTGATGATGGCTGGACTTCCAATCGAAAGCTGGGAGCGTCTAGGTATTTGGATGGCGATTGGCGTAGCATTCTACTTTGCTTACGGATACAAAAATTCTGTCCTCCGAAAAGAAAAAGAAGCCAACGGTACAAAGAATATTGAATAATAAATCTCAAAAATAATTTGAAAAGCTGTATCTAGGAAACTAGGTACAGCTTTTTTACAACCCATAAATTCGGAATTAAGCACCCGCTTTAAATCGCCTACTTAATTGACTGCGACGGGACTTACGTAATCTAGACGCTTTCACGGGATAGTGACGCTTCTTGGTCACATTGTTAAATAGAAGGGCAACTAGGAATAAGATTAAAGCGCCAGTGAACACAGGAGAAAGCACATACATATAGCCCATACTAGCGATCTTTGTACCTGAGCTAACCGCAATCAATGCTGTGGCACCTCCCGGAGGATGCAATGTTTTGGTAATCTGCATAAACACAATCGAAAGGGCAACAGCCAAAGGAGCCGTTAGCCAAATCACATCAGGCAACAGCTTCCCTACCGTCACTCCTACTAATGCGGAGACTACATGGCCGCCGATTAGGTTTCTAGGCTGCGCTAAGGGACTTTGGATCGCACCGTAGACCAAAACAGCCGAGGCACCAAAAGATCCTATCAGAAAGATATTCTCTAAAGCCGGAAGTTGTAAGGATTGTAAATACGCGATGATACCTATACCAACAAAGGCGCCAACAAAAGACCAGAAATGCTCCCGAACATCAACCAGAGTCTCCTTATACATGACGTAGCGGTAGACCCGATAGTGACGGTTAATCGATCTTTTGATTTTGTGAACCAATGTTAGTCTATGTTGCGTTGGCGAATTGCCTCGTAGATAACAACCGCAGCCGAAACGGAAACATTCAATGAACCAATCTCACCGAACATCGGAATCTTAGCCAATTTATCTGAAATGCGGATCAGGTCATCCGATACACCGACATCTTCAGCACCCATAATAACACAGGAAGGACCAGTATAATCTACATCATAAATAGATTCCTTCGTTTTTTCTGTACTGACAACAAGCTGCACGCCAGAATCAATCAAAAACTTAGCAGTCTTGCTCAATGAATCATGACGACAGACCGGAATCTTGAACAATGCTCCTGCAGACGTCTTGATCGCATCAGGGTTGATTTCTGCAGACCCTTTCTTTGGAACTATAATCGCATGCACCCCCGCACATTCTGCCGTACGAGCAATAGCGCCCATATTTCGCACATCCGTAACACCGTCTAACATTAACAGCAATGGCGTTTCCCCTTTTTCATAAATGACAGGAAGGAAATCTTCGATATTCTGATAAATGATCGGAGATATTACAGCGATGATTCCTTGATGATTCTTTTTTGTGATACGGTTCAATTTTTCGATAGGAACCTGTTGGTAAGCGATATTATGCTCTTTAATCAGCGCTTTAAATTCCGCAAACAAAGTCCCCGACAAACCACGTTGTACAAACAACGACTCGATTTCTCGTCCACTATCGATAGCTTCCATAACGGCACGAATACCAAATACCATTTGGTTAGTCTCTCTCTTTTCGGGTCTTTCCCTGCGTTGAAATTGTTGCATTTGCTGAATTATTTTAAATATAGATACCTAACTTATACATTGATAAGTCAGGAAAGTACAAAAGTAGAAAAGATATCGATTAACTTAGTCCTAAATCAAAGGTTTTTCGCAATTCTTCTAAAAGTGGATTTTTGGCAACCATCGCTTGATATTTCTCCTGAGCGGTGTACGGCTTACGATCTTTCGTTTTCTCCACCATCACGACGTTCAAATCCAAAGCGAAGTTTCGAAGCTCTACACGAAGGAAGTTCAAAATATCGATCTTACCTAGCTTCAATTGATCGGATTGTACCGCGTTCTCTACTTCTACCTCAATCGTCACCCCATTTAATGTCGGTGTGCTCGCCGTCATGATCGTAAATAGAGTGATTTTGTTATCCGCTTTTAATTTCTCGGCAAAGATATTCCATTTGGAGAGAAAAGCATTCTGAGTAACCTCTAAGTATTCAGAACCTTCAACAAGTTCGGGACCGTCTGAATCGCTTGTTTTCTTCTCGTCAAAAATGGTATTTAAGTTTGGGAGTGAATTAGCAGGTTTGAAGTTCCCCCAACCCTTGAACGCTGGCTTCGCGGCCGATTCGTTAGATTTTGTTGTTGAATTTTCAGCAGGAGTAGTCGCCGCTGCCGTTACAGGAGCTGCATTTGATGTGGATGTCGCTAATGCGTTATTGTCAATCTGCTTGGCAACAGGACTGGTAAACTGACTAGGATTATTACTTGGAGACGTTGTTTTCGGCGCCTCCTTTATCCCAGACTCAGGGAGTTTTTTTTTTACTTCAGCTTGCGCTGGTATCCCATTTTGGGCTAGTGCGATAGCACTCGAGATATGGCACATCTTCAGCAAGGCCAATTCGACCTGCAAGCGTTGGTTCTTGCTGGTACGGTAGTTTACTTCGCATTGGTTGGCGATATTTAACGCGGATAACAGCAATCCGCTAGATAATTGCTGAGCCTGCTCCAAGTAGCGTTTTTTCACATTCTCACTAACCTCTAACAACTTTAATGTTGATGGATCCTTGGTCACCAGTAGGTTTCTGATATGGCTTGATAGACCGGAAATAAAATGTCCGCCATCGAAACCTTTGTTCAGTATCGAATCAAATACTAATAGTGCATTTGCCGCATCCTGTTTATAGATTGCATCCAGCAATTGGAAGTAATAGTCGTAATCGAGAATGTTAAGATTATCAATAACAGCCTTGTAGGTCAACTGCTTGTTTGAAAAACTTACGATTTGATCGAACATGGATAAGGCATCACGCAATCCACCATCTGCTTTCTGAGCAATCACATGTAGCCCGTCTGGCTCGAAGGTTATCCCCTCTTTGCCAGCAATTGAAGCTAGATGATTCGCCATATCCTCAACCTTAATCCTGTTGAAGTCAAAAATTTGACAACGCGATAAAATAGTCGGAAGAATCTTATGTTTCTCCGTTGTCGCTAAAATAAATATAGCATAGGAAGGCGGTTCTTCAAGCGTTTTTAGAAACGCATTGAAAGCTTGTTGCGAAAGCATGTGCACCTCATCAATGATATAGATTTTATACTTTCCGGTTTGAGGTGGAATACGAACTTGGTCAATCAAGGATCGGATATCATCTACGGAGTTATTAGACGCCGCATCAAGTTCGTGAATACTGAAAGAATTACCATTCTGAAAAGACTTACAGCTATCACATTCGCCACAGGCTTCGTTCCCTGCTGTAATCTGCTCGCAATTTATTGTTTTCGCTAAAATACGCGCGCAAGTCGTCTTACCCACCCCACGAGGTCCACAAAACAAAAATGCCTGCGCCAATTGATTATTGCGAATAGCATTCTTAAGGGTTCCGGTAATGTGTTGCTGACCTACTACCGAGTCGAAAGTAACCGGCCTGTATTTTCGTGCAGAAACAATAAAATTATCCATGTGCGAAGATAATCATTTTTGAGGGTAACAACAACAGGAATGAAAGTTCTTGATGACCATTGAAGACGGAAACTGTCAGAAAAAAGAAGCCCCCATTTGGAGGCTTCGTATTATAATTAATCTTTTAAAAAGTCGAAATTATGCTTCTTTCGCTTCAGTATAAGTCACCTTCCAAAGGATCGCGCCAATAATTGCACCTAAGATCGGAGCTGCAAAAAACAACCACAGCTGCGATAGCGCTTGCCCACCAGCCAATACTGCAGGACCAAAACTACGAGCAGGATTCACAGATGTACCAGTAATTGGAATCGCAAATAAGTGAATCAAAACAAGTGTGAAGCCAATGGCTAAACCTGCCATCGTTCCATTACCCACTTTTGATGTTGTCGCCAAAATAACAAATAAGAAAACGGCTGTCAACACGGTCTCTGTAATAAAAGCAGTCGTCATATTATATTCATTCTGATATCCTTTACCCCATCCGTTTGATCCAAAGGCCCATTCACCTGCACTAAAGCCCGCAAGTTGTCCTGAAAGAACGGTTTTCAGCACAAAAGCTCCGATTAATGCTCCGATCAGCTGTGCAATGATGTAAACGATTGCATCTTTAAACGATATACGACCCGACACCAGCACACCAATAGTTACGGCTGGGTTAATATGACAGCCGGAAATACCACCTATCGCATACGCAAAAACAACAACCGAGAACCCGAATGCCAATGAGATCCCTAATAAGCCTAATCCAGATGTTTGTGCTAACGTGTCGCCACCAGCGATTGCTGCCGCACCACATCCGAATAATACTAAACCGAAAGTCCCAATCAGCTCAGCAATGAATTTCGAAGAGATTTTTGTTTCCATAATTTAATTTTTAAAGGAAAAGTAGAGAAATAATCCAAACATTCAACTTGAAAATTATCGAAACACGGCAAATCCTCTTTAAAACGAAATTAACCAAGAAAATTGATTTAGGATTGTAATAAAGCAATATAGGTATAGGATAAACAAGGAATAGACTGCGATAAAAAATAAAAGAGGCCGATGGGGGGTCGACCTCTTTTTTGTTTACCTAATAACCTTTAAATCACCAAACAATTTATTGAAACAAATTACTTGACTCAAAGGTATCGCTATGTTGTAAAGTTATAGTTAAGCGAAAATTAAATAATAAAGTTTTGCTTATTATCTAGCTTTTGCTGTCGCAATCATGTTTAAAACCTCGTCAATGGTGGTCTTCGCAGCATCTTTCATTTTCTGCACCCCTTCATAGTCCGCATCTAAGGTCACCGACTTGGATTTCTCTTTGTAGTTGAAGGTCAATTTATAACGCGGAACTCGCGCCCCGGTTGTTCTTTTATCCTCCGGAGTGGTCATATCATCCGCAACATTCCAATAACCCAATTCCATTGCTTTGCGGTGCAAGTATAATAAATCGTCATCGCGCAGTTTTAGGGTATCTTTAACGACCTCACCTTGCTTCGTCAAATATTGGTATTGATGCGTTTTAGAGTTATATTGATTTAACATGGAATCAGGGTATCCATAAACCAATTCTATCGATTCAAAATCAGAAAAACGGTAGGGCGCATTTTTAATCATTCCTGCGTAATAATAAACACAGTAGATCAGGAATGGGATAATGATACAAAGGGCAATAAATATTCGTTTTGTTCTATCTTGCATGACAAGTCTTTAAAAATTTGGACAAAAGTAAAGATTTGCAGGCATTAAAGCGACCTTTATTTCTAATATGAGAATTCCATTACTTGGGAGTTCACACATCCACGTTCACATTAGATTGTCGGTGTCCCGCAGCGCGTGAAATATTTCGAGTACCATGCGTCCTTCAAACTGGAAATGATAACGCCTTTACGTGTCGATACATGCACAAACTTATCGTTATGCAGGTAAATGCCCACATGGTCAATATTTCGACCTCCGAAAGAGAAAAACACCAAATCGCCTTCCTTTAATTGCCTATCATATTTACGTTTGATAACGTCTGCCATATCGCGTGAGGTACGCGGCAAATCTTTTCCATACGCTTTGCGATACAACATCCCTACAAATCCAGAGCAATCCACACCGCGCTTGTCCAGCCCTCCCATCCGATGTGGTGTTCCCATCCATTCGTCAATCACGTAATACAAACTTTTATTATCGAGCTCCTTTTGCTTGACCCCTAAAAGTGCAGCATAATTTTCCAACTTATCTTTCGAGTATTCCATCCCACGAGCGTCGCTCGCATCACTGATCGGAGCATTCTTATTCGGTCGAACACCTTCTACCAACGGTCCACTAGTAGATTTCTTCTTAGCACCACAAGAACTGAATAGCAAAGCACCTAATAACAAAAACAGTACGGCAAAATTAACTTTCATATCAAATCGCATCCCCAAAATATCTGAAAATCAACTAATATTCCAATCGGTTTTTTTCAACATCTGTTGGGAAGGGGGATGAGATTTTAGATTTTAGATGTTAGATATTAGACTTTAGAACTGCAGCAAGGGATGTGGTTTGAAGAGGAAAAGTTGTTTTGAGCCAGGAAAGGAAGGGAATTTGTCTTTGAACCAGGAAAGGAAGGATGAAAGGAGTAACAGGATCAAATAGGGTGCTGAATGAAAAGGGAGACGGAATGTGCTAAAGGAGACGTTTAGTGACAAGTCTATACGCGGTTCGTCATGATTACCGCCTATATAGTTCAAAATTGTA
>NZ_DKLH01000061.1:0-8000 GCF_002455685.1 Sphingobacterium sp. UBA6645 | reverse complement strand
GACCTTTTTAGACAGCCTCTTATTATACCCGATTCAATCGGTCAATTTTAATTGTTGCTATTTTGCTGGAGCATCCGGTAATAAGATAAACTTAAACAAGCGATCTTCTTTCAGATATTTATTAGCCACATCTTTTACAGATTTAACTGTCACCTTGTCAAGATCATTTAAATAACGTGTAATATACGTTGGATCTTCGCCCAATTGGTAAGCAGAAAGTAACTGACTCATCCAGAATCCGTTTTCTTTAAGACTCAATTCCAACTGACGTTTTTCCTCGATCTTAAATTTATCTAAATCGACTTGCGATGGTCCATTAGCTTTAATTTTCTTAAACTCATCTAATGCTGAAGCAATTAAAGATTGATATTTATCAACGCTTGTTCCGAATGAAACGTGGATACTATAGCGAGGCTTAGGATTTTTAGAATAACCAGCGCGCGCACCAGTACCATAAACACCACTCTCCTCTTCGCGCAAGCGCTCCAACAAACGAGTAGACAACACTTTCTCGAGCGCATCCATATTCACATTCTCTACGTCGTTGTAGGTATAATCACCGTAAATCGATAAACGAACGTTAGCTTTTGCCTCTTTTCCTTTATTTACAACAACCTCTTTACCTTTTGCTGGCTCATAAATTCCTAAATCCTTAGGAGCTTCTTTACGCGAAGTAGTTGGCAATGCTGCAAGATAATTTTCCAAATAAGGCTTGATCTCATCTTCTGTGATAGAACCAACGATGAAGAAAGTAAAGTCCGAAGCGTCAGCAAATCTATCCTTGTAGATTTCTAATGCACGCTCTTGGTTCACTTTTTCCAATTCTTCTTTGCCATAAGGAATACGACGAATGTTATTACCGTATAAAGCGTTCATCGTAGCTTTTGAATAAACAAAGTTAGGATCGTTATCTCTGTTCGCCAACATGTTCAATTGCTTGCTCATGATACCTTGAAATACGTCGCTTTCAATTCTAGGCTCTGTAAAATATCCGTAGATCATTTCGAATGCCGTTTTCAAGCCTTCCTTATCCGTGCTTCCAGAAATACCTTCTGAACGCTCGTTGATATACGGGCTAATGTTTACATCCTTGCCAGTTAAATACTTTTGCAATTCGAAAGTATTCAATTGTCCAATACCACTAGAATTAATCAGATTTCCAGCAAATGATGCAGACATGAATTCAGCATCCGGATAAAGTGAAGTACCTCCTGGGCTGAATGCACTAATTAAGATCTCATCATTCTTAAAGGTAGTAGGTTTCAAAACAACTTTAACGCCATTATTCAAAACAAATTCTTTCGAGTTAATCTTATCAATTGATTTTTCCGACGTGATACTTCCTTTTACCGGCTCTTTAGAGAGCATAGGTAAATCAGAAACTTTATCATCATAAGCCGTTAATTGCTCTTTATCAACATCAGCGAACCAAGTCGTCACTGTTTGCTCATCAGGCAAGTTATCTTTCTCTGCATCTGGCGCTAAGATTACAACATCACGGTTAGTATCAACATAATACTTTTGACCGATTGCTTCAACTTCTTTCAGAGTCAAGCTCGGCAATAATTGCTTAGTAATCTGATATCTATCTTCGTTACTTAAAGCAGGTCCATCGTTTAAGAAATGATCAAGATAAGTATTTACATAACTATCAGATTTCTTTTTGCTGCGCTCAGTATAAGCTGTTTCATTGTTTTTATTCAATGCAGTAATGGCACGTTGAAATTCTGTCTCTGTGAAACCGAATTTGTCAACACGATCTAACTCACGAACCAAAGATTTGAAACCCTCTTCGAACTCTCCAGGTTTTGCAACGAAAAATGCCGACAGATTATCTAAACCTCCCATGAATTCACCAATATCAATACCACCTTGAATAAATGGAGGATTTGCAGATTGACTCAACTCGCCCAAACGAGAGTTGATCATTTGATTATAAACCGCTTTCATCAAAGAACGACGGTAATCACCTACAGTGCTCACCTTCTCTTCAGGATGCTTAATAAGAACCTGTCCAATCGTATAAGTCATTTCGGGATCTGTAACTTTGACGAATTGATTCTTGTTGATCAAATCAATCTTGTATTCAGTGCGCTCTTTCGGTTTTGAATTTACGCGCATGTCTGAAAACAAACGCTTGATTTCACTTTCAATATAAACAGGATCAACATCACCAACTACGATAATCGACTGTAAATCCGGACGATACCAATCTTGGTGAAACTGACGAATCACCTTAGGATCAAAGTTCATCACAACCTCTTCCGTACCAATCGGCAAGCGATCAGCGTAACGCGAACCATTTACCAATACTTTTAAGAATTGATCGCGCATACGTTGCATGGCGCCACGGCTACCGCGCATCTCTTCCATAATAATCCCGCGCTCTTTATTAATTTCGCTATCCTCTAGCATCGCATCCTGAGCCCAGTCGCGCATTACTTGAAGACCGTTCTTTAACAATTCAGGATCATCCGATGGAATTGGAAGCTGATAAACCGTTTCATCGAAACCAGTGTAAGCATTTAAATCTGACCCAAAACGAACACCTGCTTTTTGCAAGTAGTTAACTAACTCATTTTTCGGGAAATGCTTAAGACCGTTGAAGTTCATATGTTCTAAGAAATGCGCTAATCCTAGCTCTTTCTCAGTTTCTACAATAGAACCTACTTTTACCGCTAAATACATCGTCACGCGTTTTTCCGGCTCGACGTTTTTACGGATATAATACTGAAATCCATTTTTCAATGTACCGGTTTTAACCTCATTATCGAAAGGAAGCTTCGCATCCCATTTCAAGGAGTCCTTTTGAAGTATAACTTTCGCTTCTGTGATTAAGGAACTTGACTCATAGGCTGTTGCAACTTCCGCAGTAAAAGGCAACAAAAAGGCTAGAGCCAATGGTTTTAAAATTTTCATAAAAATAATTTATCTGAATGGTTACTGATTTTACCGGGACCAATCTACGACAATTTCTTTAGTATTAAAACAACATTAATACTAATCAGAATAAATTACATATATTTAACATATGAATTGGGATACCGTAAATAGAGACTTTAAACGCTACTTACTCTTAGAACGCGGTTTAGCTGAAAACAGCATAGAAGCCTATCAGAATGACGTTCTGAAACTACAACACTATTGCGAACTGCACGAAATAACAATCCCCCAAATTACCACAAAAGAGTTACAAAACTTTTTACTCTGGATTAACGAATTTTCCATATCGACCTACTCACAAGCTCGTATATTGTCGGGTATTAAAACCTTTTTTAAGTTCCTACAAATCGAGTACGACTACGAGTCAAATCCAGCAGAGCTTATCGAAGCACCACGTATCGCACGCAAACTTCCGTCGGTGTTATCAATCGAAGAAATAGATCAATTGATCGCCGCTATTGACCTCTCCAGTCCGGAAGGAATGCGCAATAAAGCGATCTTGGAGATACTCTACGGCTGTGGTCTACGCGTTTCTGAACTTTGCAATCTCAAGCGCTCTAACCTGTTTTTAGATGTGGAGTTTATTAAGGTCGAAGGAAAAGGAAATAAGGAACGATTAATCCCTATCGGACAGCAGGCTATACAATATTTAAAAATATACCTAAATGAGGTCAGAGTACACACGCCTGTGAAAGCCGGAAATGAAGATTATGTCTTCTTAAACCGTCGCGGTGCTGCCCTATCTCGTGTAATGATTTACATCATCATTAAAGACCTTGCAACCAAAATCAATCTGCAGAAAGAAATAAGTCCGCATACATTCCGCCATAGTTTTGCTTCCCATCTCGTTGAAGGCGGTGCAGATTTACGTGCCGTGCAAGATATGTTAGGACACGAAAGCATCACTACGACAGAAATATACACGCATATTGATAAAGATTATCTACAAAGCGTAATAACACAATACCACCCCAGATCTTAATGCAACTTTGTTTATTTTAATTTGCAACTAGATTGCATTTGCTGTATATTTGCAACGTGATAAACATCATTAGACATTTTCGAACATCAATAGCCAGCCTTTGGTTGGTCGTTCTATCTATGTCTTTTGGATTTATGCTAGCACATCAGCATGATCATACGCATGAACATGCTGACCATTGCCATCACCATTCTACCACGGATGAACATGCAGATCATCAGCATGATGATTGTACCTACTGTTTTCTATATTACCATCAGCTCATCTCACAATCTCCTACGTATTCATGGGAAAGTAATCCTGGAGAATTTGAGAGAAACGTAAGTTATTCTATCGACTTGCCGTCTGAGGTAAATATTAAACGGTATTATACGAATGGCTTAAGAGCACCCCCTGCTCTCAAAAACAGCTAACGAGTAATCACAAAATCCATCAAAGTTTAATGTAATCCTACATGTCAAAATATGTTTTGACTGTGTTGGCGATTCTGATTTCATTATCAGGGGGAGCACAGACAAATAAATCGGCCAATTTACGTGGTCTGGTTGCTGATGAGAATCATCAACCATTATCTAATGCAACTATAAAACTTACCGACGCTGACCTTCAGACAAAATCTGATCAGGAAGGTTCATTTTCTATTGAAAATTTAGACCCTAAGAAAACCTACAGACTTAAAATTAGTGCATTAGGTTTTCATGATTATACCCAACGCATCAATCTTTCAAAGGATAGTGTACTGCATATTCACCTAGTTCAAAAAACAACAGAATTAGACGGTGTAACGGTTCAAGCCAGTCAACAGGAACAAGTTTCTGCTGTACAATATAAGCTTAACCAAACACAGATTGAAGAAAGCAAGGGTAAACTGGCGGCTGAGGTATTTTCTAAACTTGCTGGGGTTAGTCTTTTAAATACGGGCCAAACTATCGCTAAGCCGGTCATCAATGGTCTTCATAGTAGTCGTATCCTCCTATTGAATCAAGGAGTAAAACTAGAAAGCCAGCAATGGGGTGCAGAGCATGCCCCAGAATTAGATGCTTTCTCAGCTGATCAATTTGAAGTCATAAAAGGTGCACAGGCGGTAAGATATGGTGCGGACGCTTTAGGCGGAGTGCTGATTGCAAAATCAGAAAATATCGATCCTGAACGTCTACAAGGACGTGTAGATTTGATTGGACAGAGTAACGGCAGAGGCGGAACGCTGAATGCGGAGGTAGAAGGTGGAATAACCGCTATCCCTAATCTCGCCTGGCGTTTGCAAGCGTCGGGTAAGAAACTCGGAAACAGCAAAACCGAAAACTACTATTTAGGAAATACGGGCTCGGAAGAACTGAACTGGAGTACCGCACTGCAATATCAACATAACAACCACAAATGGGATGTATTCTATTCGCGATTTGCAACACAGCTAGGCATTTTCTACGGAGCTCACATCGGAACTATCGATGATATTTTTGCTAGGATTGAACACGGAAAACCCTTAGAGGACTACGGATTTACGTATGATATCGCAGCACCCAAACAAAAGGTAGATCATCAACTTGCAAGACTTAAATACCAATACCAATTTCAAAACGATTGGAAATTGGATGCACAGTATTCATGGCAGAGAAATCACCGTCGCGAATTCGATATGCGCCGAGCGGTTGCAGATGATGTGCCGATGTCGGATATGTTATTGTCAACCCAACAGCTCGAATTACTAATGAAACGCAATCAGCATTCATTGGGTATATCGGCTGTTAGCCAAGTAAACAACAATGTTGAAGGGACTGGCACAACGCCAATTATTCCAAATTACGACAGCTACGGAATTGGAGTTTTTGGTATACATGATTTCGCTTTCAATAAGATCAACCTTGAAGCAGGCTGGCGTTACGATTTCAAACATTTCGATGCTGCAGGATATCGTTTTCAATACACGGATCAAACGGGAAGTACGCCTCAGCAGTACCTTATGGAGGACGTTCGCAATTTCCACAATGTATCGGGTTCCGTAGGTCTTCGCTATGCCATTAATCAACAGTGGACTTTCAAATCAAATGTGGGATTGGCTTGGCGTGCACCAACAGCAAATGAACTATATAGCGACGGAGTGCATCATGGCGCAGGAATTTATGAAATAGGAAACTTAGATCTTAAAGCAGAGCAAGGCTATAAGTGGGTCAATTCGATTAGTAGAAGAGCGGACAACTGGAATATTGACATCGATGGATTTGTACAATATATTGCAAACTATATCTACGCCACCCCTAACCCCGACTCTGTTCGCCAAACCATTCGCGGAACATTTCCGGTATTCAGTTACGAACAGCACAACAGCATATTTTATGGCGTTGATATCAATGCAAGCTGGAAGATAAATCAACTTTTCGATTATCAGTTTCAGGGTAGCTTAGTTAGAGCAAAAAACACAAGTTTAGATGCTTATCTCCCTTATATCCCATCAGATAGGTTTTCACAGGCTGTACAATGGAACATCGAGGCAGAAAGCTCAACCTATTTGAAATTTACACATGAATTTGTAGCCAAGCAGGATCGTTATGCTGAAGGAACAGACTTTATTGCTCCCCCAGCAGCATATCATCTATTGCATCTACATGCCAGCAGAACGTTTCAAATCCAAAACAACAAATTAACAAGCTCGTTAGCTCTAGAAAATTTATTCAATACCGAATACAAAGATTATATGGATCGATTCCGCTATTATGCGCATCGTCCAGGAAGAAACATCAAATTATCAATTAGTTATAAATTCTAAAAATATTAAGACCATGAAAATCAGTAAATATATCGCATCTGCTATTATCGCATTAATAACTCTAAATTCTTGTTCCAAAGATGATCCAATTCCTGTCATTGATCAGGAAGAAGTAGGATCGGCGAGATTAGTTTTTACGGAAGTGGAAGTAGAAGCGCATGGTGATCATTTTCACTACAATGATTTCGCAGGACAAGAAAAAGATAGCATTATCTTCGAAGGCGAGAAATTCCTTCCACCAGTTGGAGCACACATGCACTTAGAAGTGGGCAAAACTTACCGTTTTGAATTAAGAGTATTTGACTTTGCAGGTCGTCAAAGCCAAAAGACTTTTATCGATCGTGACGATCAGCACTTCGCATTCTGGATCGGAGCACCTGCAGACGCATTGAAAATTATCTATGCCGATAAAAAGGAGGATAAAACAAAAGTGAAAGTAGGTACGATAGGTTATATCACGGTATTGAAAGCAAGCGAATCGTTCAACTGGCGTTATATTATGCGTCATCTAAACCCTGGCGTAAAGACTAGTATTGATGTTGAGAAAGACATACAAAACAAAGATTTCACTAAGTTCGGCGGTGCGAATGATATCGATGTGAAGTTTGAAACGCATCTAGTTGCTGATGACCACAGCGGACATGGTCACTAAGCTCAATTAAGACAATTAAAAATCAATAGGTTGCCGAATTCGGCAACCTATTCTTGTGTAAAACTCAAAAATTATATTATTTTTGGCGTGCCGCCTGCGTAGTTCAATGGATAGAATATCAGATTCCGGTTCTGACGATGTGGGTTCGAATCTCGCCGCGGGCACAAAAGAAAGGACTTTCCAAAACGGAAAGTCCTTTTAAATTTCTTTTACTTTATCAAAACACTACCATATTGTAGTACCTGCCGACGCTGAATTTCCTTTTCCCATTTATCTAATTTATTGTTCTTGAACTGAAACAAATAACGTTGATCACTAACATAGCCTTGATAAAACACAACCTCTATCGTATCCTGATCCACAATTTCTTTCCTGGTAATTGTATAATCCGGTCCTAAAATTTCAAGAACCTCGTTTCTGTTCATCCCTAAATCTAGCCCTTTTATCTTATCGGGAGTAAAATGCGTAAATTGAACGGATGCACCGCAGGAACTTAGAAACAACAATATTAGACTGCAACAAAAAAATAGATAACTCTTCATAATATAGAATTGATTAATAAATTATTTTAATGTTTGACTTTTATCCATTCATTAAGTTTAAAATAGTAGTTAGTAGTTAGTATTAAGACATGACCAAAAAAACATTCATGATACTCG
>NZ_DKLH01000021.1:0-49262 GCF_002455685.1 Sphingobacterium sp. UBA6645 | reverse complement strand
TGTATTGGGTTTGAAAGGGCTTTGAAAGGGGAGTGAGCCGTAGCGTTCTCTTTTCAAGTTTGTTGTTCCTGTTTTAATGAAACGTTCTTTTTCGTATCAAAACGTTAATAAAAATGTATTTATATTATTAATATTTCAATAAAATTTAAAAAACATTATGATATTAATTATTTAATCATTTACTTTGTGTCATTAATTAAACAAAAACAAGAATTAGATATTAAAATTGAAATTTTATGTGTGGAATCGTAGGTGCATTTGATTTGAAACAGTCCGCTGAGGGTTTAAGGCCTCAGGTATTAGAGATGTCGAAAAGAATTCGTCATAGAGGACCGGATTGGTCAGGAATCTTTAGTTCTGACCGTGCTATTTTAGCTCATGAGCGATTAGCGATTGTTGACCCTAAGTCGGGAAGTCAGCCATTGTTCAGCCCTGATGGACAAGTTGTATTAGCTGTAAATGGAGAGATCTATAACCACCAAGACCTACGAAATTCTCTACCAAATTATCAGTTTTCAACGCAGTCTGATTCAGAAGTTGTATTGGCATTATACTTGGATAAAGGTCCTTCCTTTGTGGAGGAATTAAATGGAATCTTTGGATTCGCTTTATATGATGGACGTGACGATTCTTTCTTCATCGCCCGTGACCATATGGGAATCATCCCACTTTATTATGGTAAAGATGAGTTCGGGCAGCTTTTTGTTGCATCGGAGCTGAAATCCCTGGAAGGTTTTTGCGTAGAAATAGACCAATTTCCTCCAGGACATTATTTGTACAGCAAAGAGGGATTAGCACCACAACGTTGGTACAGCCGAGATTGGGAATCCTATGATACGGTGAAAGATGCATCAACAGACATAGCAGTATTGAGAAAGGGATTGGAAGATGCGGTGCATCGTCAGCTTATGTCGGATGTTCCCTATGGTGTACTATTATCGGGAGGATTAGATTCCTCCGTCATTGCTGCTGTAACCAAGAAATTTGCATCGAAACGTATTGAGAGCCAAGATCAGGAAGATGCATGGTATCCACAATTGCATTCCTTCGCTGTGGGATTGGTCGGCTCACCGGATCTTATCGCCGCACAAAAGGCAGCAGACCATATCGGCACTATCCACCATGAGGTGAACTTCACCATACAGGAGGGCTTGGATGCCATTCGAGATGTGATCTACCATCTGGAAACCTATGATGTGACGACCATTCGCGCTTCAACGCCTATGTATCTTTTGGCCCGCGTAATCAAGTCCATGGGTATTAAGATGGTATTGTCGGGAGAAGGGTCGGATGAGTTGTTCGGTGGTTACCTATATTTCCATAAGGCACCAAACGCACAAGAGTTTCATGAGGAAACGGTTCGCAAGCTAAAAAAGCTGTATCTATACGATTGTCTACGTGCTAACAAATCGCTTGCCGCTTGGGGAGTTGAAGGAAGGGTGCCGTTTTTGGACAAAGAGTTTATGGATATTGCCATGAGCATCAACCCGGAAGATAAGATGATTAAAGATGGACGTATGGAGAAATGGGTAGTGCGTAAGGCGTTCGAAGATTATCTTCCTGAGAGCATTGCATGGCGCCAGAAGGAGCAGTTTTCAGATGGAGTGGGCTATTCATGGATCGACACGCTGAAAGAACAAGCCGAACGCTTAGTGAGCGATACAGACTTTGAAACCGCAACATCCCGTTTCCCAATCAATACACCGAAAAATAAAGAGGAATATCTATACCGCAGTATTTTCGAATCGCACTTCCCTTCGGATGCCGCGGCGAAGACCGTGCCTTCAGTAAAATCAGTAGCGTGCAGCACGCCCGAAGCTTTACTATGGGATGCTTCATTCCAGAACTTAAATGATCCGTCGGGTAGAGCAGTAGCATCAGTGCATAATGAGAGTTATGAGAAAGTTTTTGTTTTAGATATTAGACATTAGATTTTAGACATTAGAGTATGTCGGGTGTCTTTGAACCAGGAAAGGAAGGATGTAAGGATTGGCAGGATCATGTTCATCCTTGCATCCTTCCTTTCCTGGTTCAAGACAAACTATTCTGTTCATCCTTGCATCTTTCCTTTCCTGGTTCAAAAAAAAACACTTCTTAAAGACAAAATAACACACCTTCAAAACAAAAAACAACTCTTCATAACTGATATCAAAAAAGAATGGCGCCTAATCGGCGCCATCCAAAGTCTATTGTCTAAAATCTAATATCTAAAATCTAAATACCAAAGGTTTTTTCTAAAATCTCGAAAGCTATTTCGGCCATCTTATTTCCTTGTTTATCGAGAAGAGGGTTGACCTCGACTATTTCAAAACACTTTACGCGTTCATCCTTCATCAGGTCGATAATAATCTCTTGGACCTCGCTAGGGAGAAAGCCTTTTGGTACCGGCGTACCTGTGCCTTCGGATACTAGATCGCTGTCCATGCTATCGACGTCGAAGGAAACGTAAAGAATGTCGCAGTCGGCTAGTCTTTCTTGGCATTCTGCGATGCAAGCAGGTATCCCTTTTCTTCTGACCTCATCTACTTTATAGTTTTTGATGCCTAGTTTTTCGATGAGTTGGTCTTCCTCGATCTCTGTATCACGAACACCGAAATAAACGATATGTTCTTTTTCGACCCGCGTGCCATGGTCGCTCATCGCTTTCAGTTTATTCCAGTAGGCCTGCGTTTCTGGATTGATGTCGTTCTTTTGTGCAGAGGTATTATCGATACCTAGGATTGCCGCAATAGGCATCCCATGCATATTTCCTGATGGGGTGGTATACGGCGAATGTATATCCGCATGTGCGTCGATCCAGATAATCCCTAATTTCTTGTTTGGGAATTTCGCACGAATACCGGCTACTGTTCCAATAGCTGAGGAATGGTCGCCCGAGAAAACAAGGGGGAAATTTGCCTTCATCAGGCTATTCTCGACGATAGAACACAGGTCTTTACACTGCTGGTAAATCTGTTTGATGTGCTTTGCACAGGTGTTCCCTTCGATTTCGTAAACCGATTCGTTTCGTGTTGGTACGTCGATAAATGGATGTTTTTTGAAAAAGAAGCTCCCCTTATTGATTGCTGCAATTTCCATTGCATCAATCCCCAAGTCGGCACCGCGTGTGCCAGCACCGATATCCGACCTGTTCTTGATCAGTTCAATTGGTCTTTCCATATTATGATGCAAAGTTAACTAAAGACTTTTCGATAATGTGAAGACATTCCTCGATTTGTTCTTTTGTAATGACCAAAGGGGGAGCTAAGCGTATTTTATTACCATGCGTAGGTTTCGCTAATAGTCCATTTTCTTTAAAGGCTAAGCAGATGTTCCAAGCGGTATCATCATCTTCAGCTGCATCTATCACGATAGCTGTTAGCAATCCTTTTCCGCGAACGGTAGTGATGAGTTTGCAACGTTTGGCGATATCGTTCAAGCCTGCTCTGAACAGTTCGCCCATTTCTTCGGCACGATTGGCAAGGTCTTCATCGATAACCGTTTTAACAGCTTCCAATGCTACAGCACAGGCAAGCGGGTTACCTCCATAAGTAGATCCATGTTCTCCAGGTTTGATGGTCAACATCACTTCATCATTTGCTAACACTGCAGACACCGGCAGCACACCTCCAGACAAGGCTTTGCCTAGGATAATGACATCTGGTTTACTCTTTGAATCCTTATCGTTTATGTCGTATGAGGCAAGCATGCTTCCGGTACGTGCTATTCCGGTTTGGATTTCATCTGCGATAAACAGCACATTGTACTGCGTACATAATGCTCTTACTTGCTGTAGGTAGTCCTCGCTAGGTACAATGATGCCCGCCTCGCCTTGTATAGGTTCTACAATAAAACCTGCGATATGTGGGTCAGATTTTAATAAGTTTTCGAATGCTTTGATATCGTTGTATGGCACCTGAACAATACCCTCTAGGAAAGGGCCAAAGTTCGTAGTCGCCGTGCTGTCGTTAGAAGCGGAGATTACAGATAATGTTCTGCCATGGAAATTATCTTTAGCAAATACTATCTTCGCACTGTTTTCCGGAAGACCCTTCACTTGGTATGCCCATTTTCTACATAGCTTCATCGCAGTCTCGACCGCTTCCACACCTGAGTTCATCATCAATGCCTTGTCAAATCCGAATAGATTGCATAGGAACTCTTCCAACTCACCGAGCATATTGTTGTAGAATGCACGAGAGGTAAGTGTTAGTTTTTCTGCTTGCTTTTTTAGCGCATTGATAATGCGCGGATGGCAATGTCCTTGATTGACAGCTGAGTATGCAGAAAGAAAGTCATAATATCTTTTGCCTTCAACATCCCACACAAATACGCCTTCACCTTTTTCTAATACAACGGGCAGAGGATGATAGTTATGTGCTCCATATTTTTCTTCTAAATCAATAAAGTGCTGAGCGTTGAGATTTTTACTAGAGATATTCATAATTGTTATTTTTTACGTAGGTTCGAAAACCAAAATTAAGTTATTTTTATTCAAAAACAACATTTCAGTATGTAATTTGACTTTATTGTTTGTATTTTTGAGTTAAATTAACGTCAGCATAAACCTATGAATAGCATAAATAAACTAGACGAGTTTGATGTAAATATCCTAAAGATTCTTGAGCGGGATGGTCGTATTGCCTATTCAGCAATTGCAACTGAATTGGGTGTTTCGAATACCATGGTTCATCAAAGGATCAACAGATTGACTGAGCAGGGGATTTTGGAAGGGGTGAGACCTGTATTGAATGAGAAGGCGTTAGGCTATGATTGGGGCGCTTTTACAGGGATAAGCCTGGAAAAAGATGGCGACTCGAAGCGGGTTATTGAAGAGTTACAAAAGATTCCGGAGGTTACCGAATGTTATTACATCACCGGTAATTACACGCTATATATCAAGATCATAGCTAAGAATCATGAGCATATGCGGCAGTTGCTCTATGAAAAAATAGATAATATACCAGGGATAGCAAAGACAGACTCAATTATAGAATTAGGATGCGCCTTTAAGCGCAATGTTATTCTCTAGGGCCTATTAGCGAGGGATTGCTCCTAAGTATTAGCTGGAATAGGCTAGCTGATAATTCTTGTCTAAGATCTGCCCGAATCCGGTAAATACGGCATTACTGAAATCGGTAAGATGTTCGTAATCTGTAGTTTCCGGAATTTCATTAAGTAGATTCTTAAATTGTTGCCAATGTTGCATAAAGTCAGCCTGATCGCCTCTGAAAAAGTTAAGCCCGCGTTGAATTCCTCTTTTTTCTAGCATTTTTGCAATGTAGGGGCCGCCCAAAGATGAGCCCTCTAATACATATAGAGCCACTAATGCTTCGGGATAATTTTGTGGAATCGGCAGTGCCGAGAGTCCACTAATGGCTATGGCTTTACCTGTTTGCAGTTCCTCAAAATCCTGTAAAATAAGTGGAGATCTTTTTTCACAAAGTTCTGCGGCAGCTTGCTGCTCCTGCAGATATCGGAAACTCAATTCCTCGACCCCCTGATAGAACAAATAGAATTTCTCTAGCAAGGCTATATAGTCATCCTCATTATTTATCTTTTTGATTTGATCAATAACAAGTTTCTCTACTTGCTTATGAGATGTTAAAGTCTCCGACTTCAGGATTTCAGAAAGGTTCGCCATGTTTTTATTTTTGAGTTGAGGCAACGTTATGATTTGGAAAATAGAGATGGATTTCAGTGCCCATTCCTAAGTTACTTTGGATAGATATCTTGATACCTAGTTTATCGACGATTCTTTTTACTATCGCCATCCCCACGCCAGATCCGTCGAATCCTGCGGAATTTGACATGCGTTTAAAAATCTCGTATATCGTATCCAATTCTTCCTTAGCCATCCCAATGCCATTATCCTTAATGACATAAATTACACCATTGTTTTCCATGTAAGATTGAATCTCCACAAAGGGTTGGTCTGCTTTTGCCGAGTATTTAATCGCATTGCCGATAATGTTGAGGAATAGTTGATAGACCAATGTCTTTTCACCATAAACAGGTAAAAGTTCTTTACAGAAAACAGTTGTATTATTTGCCGAGAATCGCTCTTTGCTGTGGATGACGATTTCCTCAATGAACTTGTCGGTACTGATTAGTTCGGGCTCATATTGAAACACATTGGCTTTGGAAAACTCATGAATCTTATCTAACATATTGACAATCGTATCCACGCCGTCTAAGATGTTAGTCGTCATGCGCTTGCGCATTTGGTCAGGGACATTGTCCTTACTGCGTAGAAATTCTCCGGATAGCTTGATAGCTGATAGGGGATTTTTCAGGTCGTGGCTTATCGTGTAAGAATAAGTGTCTAAGGCATTATTCATTTCGATCAACTGCTCATTCAGGTTTGATATCTCAGACGCTTTTTTAAGTAAAGTTTCCTGTAGTAGATCCCTTAGGCGTTCGATGAAATGTGATTCGCGGAATGTCCATTTGGCTGATGTACCTTTCACCTGCTCCATCCAAACGTCGAAAGAAGTTCGCGGGGAGGGTACGGTAGTGTTAGACTTTTCATCGAATGTGTAGTTTTTTTCAGGTTTTCCTGCCCATTTCTTGACTGTTTCTATCTCCTTTCTAAACCAGATCAGATGAAATCCTAGCGGACCAATTATTGGAAGGCAGGCTATGCCTGGAAATTCTTCGAAACTAGTCTTCACACCTTCTATAGAATCAGCATGATGATGATTGGAGAGGTAGATGTTGGGTTTGTGCTTTCTTATGGCATCTACGAAAGCTGCAATTTTCATGCGTGGCGGTGTCGAACCATAGATATGTATATCATTATTCTGTATCAGAGCAAAACCGTCGCTCTGCATAAATTCATTCAGGTCCGCACTGTAGGCTTTCAACTGCTGATAGACGTTGTTTTTCAGCAGTATAGTTTCCTTGATCTTGAGTTCCAAGTTTAGGGCATCCTCCATGTAAACTAAGCGTTTTTCATTCTTGAGATGCTGGAAGTGTGCTGCTGCGTAATGCGTTGCTGTCAATGCCAAGTTTCTCTGCTGCAGATCGACGTGTAGCGCTTCGGGATGTTGGCAACATACTAATCCCCATAGTTTTCCCATCACCATAATAGAAATACTTAAGCTGGATTTGAAACCTGCATTTTGCAAATATTGGAGATGAATTGGGGATAATGAGCGAATGGCTACTTGTTGTAGGTCAAACTCTCTGTTAGATGCTGTTTTTAATGTGGTCGGTTTAGCAGTCGCATCTACGATAAAACGAAGATGATTCTTGCTGTATAATTCGCGTGCCTGCTTTGGGATGTCGAATTCCGGATAGTTATACCCGAGGAAACGTTCAAGTTGTTCGTTGGCCACAGTTTCGGCAACCACTATTCCGCTGCTGTCCTCATTAAATTTGTAGACCATGATACGTTCGTAAGGAAGGAGCTCGCTAATTATTCGCGAAAGCTCTTGCCATAATGTATCCGAGGAGCGGGATAGCGTGTTTAAATGGCTATTGAATGATAGATTCTGAGCAGATTTGTATAGAGGCTTTATCTCAAATTCCAGATGGAAGACATCATTAACGCCATATACAGAAATATAAAATGCGGTTTCCCCAAGAATTATCTCTTCTGAAAAACGTAGCGTGTTTTGTTTTTCAATGCTCTGTAATGCTGCTTCCAGCTGTAGATTTAATTCTTTCCATTCTTCTACAATGACGTCAGATACCCTTTTGCCAACGATTTCGGTCGTATTATATACGCATTGGGCGGCCGCCGGGATGTCGCTATGTGCTAAGATATTCTGCTCTCGGTCTATAATGACTAAGAAACCAATGGGCTGAACAAGTCCAAGTAGATGAATTTTTTCATCTTCGCATTTTTGGGCATCAAAACTCATGTCTTATGAACGTTAGAAGAAATAGTTAATAGTGATAACTTGCTAAAAAACGGTGTGTTGGCATTTTCTAGAAATTATCCGACAAGATAGTCAATTTTTCCAGATTTTACCGATTTTATATATTGTCGCGAAAAAGTTGCAGGTATCGTGGAAATTTTTGTAAAGACGGATCATGTAGCGGATAAGGCCTTTTATTTTGAATGGATATAAATTGTTTTCAGTTTTAAGCATTGTTTATTATAATGTTTAAATTTGATTTAATGAGAAAATTGTTTGCAATATTGTTTTTGTCAGTATATGTGTTTTCAACGACTGAATTGATTCAGTTGCTGAAACTACCCCTGCTGATTGAACATTATTTGGAACATAAAACGCGGAACTCTACGCTTAGCCTCTCATCATTCATGGCTATTCATTATGCAGATGATCATTTAGAAAACCATCCACAAGATGAAGATTATGATCAAGATAAGAGATTGCCATTTATGGTACATTCGTCAACATTGAATTTCATCTTCCTTTCGCCTACAGTGTGCAAACTTGAGGTGATAAAGATGGATCAGGATGTTCCAGAAACGAAGATACCCTTCGCAGACGATCGTTTGATCGTATCTTCCTACCTATCCAATATTTGGCAACCGCCAAGAATCGTTTAACTCTATTCTACAGCCTTGCGTGTATTCGCCTGACTTTTCATTAAGGTCGATGGATTGCTGTAGGCCTATTTTCTAATAAAAGAGTTAATAAAAATAATCAGTTATGCTTACTAAGATTATTGAGTTTTCCATACGGAATAAGCTCATTATAGCATTGTTGGTTTTTGGACTCATTGGGGTAGGAGCTTATCAGGTAACGAAGTTACCGATAGATGCGGTTCCCGATATTACCAACAACCAAGTGCAAGTTATTACAGTTGCGCCGTCATTCGGCGCATCGGATATTGAACGTCTCATCACATTTCCTATTGAACAAGCGAACAGCAACATTGCCGGTCGTAAAGAGATCCGCAGTTTTTCGCGGTTTGGATTGTCCTTAGTTACTATAGTTTTTGAAGATGATGTCGATATCTATTGGGCGCGACAGCAAGTTGGTGAGCGTCTGCAACAAGTACAACAAGAAATACCTCAAGGTATCGGAACGCCAGAATTGGGGCCTATCTCTACCGGGTTAGGTGAGATCTTTCAATATGTCGTTCGTCCTAAAGCGGGCTACGAAAAGAAATACAATGTAACCGAGCTACGTACGATTCAAGATTGGATTATCCGGCGACAGCTCATGGGAGTAAAAGGTGTTGCGGAGGTGAGTAGTTTCGGTGGGAAGTTGAAGCAATACGAAATTGCAGTTAACACGGATAAATTAAATGCATTCGGAATCAGTATCAACGATGTTTTTAATGCGGTAAATGATAACAATCAGAATATTGGAGGGGCTTATATTGAAAAGGGCCCCACTGTTTTATATATCCGTAGCGAGGGGCTGGTCGAATCTGTATCGGATATTGAGCAGATTGCGATACATCGTTCGTCCGGGCAAAGTCCGCTCTTTCTCCGAGATGTAGCAGAGGTGAAGATCGGTCATGCCACACGTTATGGAGCGATGACCTACAATGATATGGGCGAAGTTTCAGGCGCGGTTGTTATGATGCTGAAAGGCGCGAACAGTAGCGAAGTAATTAATGCGGTTAAAGAGAAGGTCGTTGAGATTCAGAAAACACTGCCTGAAGGGGTCATACTTGAACCATTTCTAGATCGGACCAAGATGGTAGATAATGCCATCAGTACGGTGGAGAAGAACCTCTTAGAAGGTGCGCTAATTGTGGTATTCGTCCTCGTGATTTTCTTAGGAAATCTGCGAGCAGGGTTATTGGTTGCTTCCGTTATTCCTTTGGCGATGCTCTTTGCGATTTGTATGATGAATCTATTTGGAGTGAGTGGGAATTTGATGAGCCTAGGTGCTCTAGATTTTGGATTGATCATCGATGGTGCTGTTATTATCGTGGAGGCGGTAATGCATCAGCTGCTGCTGCATCCGAAGTATCGAAATATGCTTAAAATTCCGGTTAAGGAAATGGATGCTGTGGTCAGTGAATCTGCAGGGAGGATGATGAACAGTGCGGTATTTGGTCAATTGATTATTCTAATAGTTTATCTCCCGATCTTAACACTTCAAGGTATTGAGGGTAAAATGTTCAAACCTATGGCGGAGACTGTGGCTTTTGCATTGTTTGGCGCATTCCTGTTATCACTTACCTATATACCGATGATGAGTGCAATTCTTCTTCGCAAGCGCAGTCTGAAGCCTTCATTTTCTGATCGGATGATGAAGAAACTTGAAGCAATTTACCTGAAGAGCTTGTTGAAGGTATTGAGAATCCCCAAGACGGTATTCGCTGTTGTTCTGGTTTTATTTGCTGCTGCCTTATTCATTCTCAGTCGAATGGGAGGGGAGTTCATTCCTTCATTAGAAGAAGGAGATTTTGCTGTCGACACGCGCGTTCTTCCAGGTAGCAATTTGCAGACTACGATAGAAAGCACGCAGAAGGCCTCGCATATCCTGCTAAGCCGCTTTCCAGAAGTCGAAAAAGTCGTTACAAAAATTGGCAGTGGAGAGGTACCTACAGACCCGATGCCAATGGAAGCATCGGATATGATGGTGATTTTGAAGGATAAGGAAGATTGGGTTTCGGCAAAGACTTTTCCAGCGCTTGCTGAAAAGATGTCCACTGCCTTAGACGATGTACCGGGAATTACTGTTGGGTTCCAATATCCTGTACAGATGCGTTTCAATGAATTGATGACCGGGGCGCGCCAGGATGTCGTGCTCAAGATATTTGGTGAGGACTTTGAAATATTGACTGATCAAGCGGAGCAGGTCGGGAAGCTCGTGGAGAGCGTAGCGGGCACACAGAATTTATATATCGAGCCGATAGCAGGTTTATCGCAGGTGGTTATAAAATACAACCGACCGCTTATAGCGCAGTATGGATTATCAATTGCTGATGTGAATAGGGTTGTAAATGCGGCATTTGCAGGGCAACAAGCAGGAATGCTGTTCGAAGGGGAGAAACGCTTTGACATGGTCGTTCGTTTGGATGCCTCACATCGAATGAATTTGAATCAGATTCGCCAGCTCTTAATTCCAACGGCAACAGGGAATCAGATTCCGCTTTCGCAATTGGCAAGCGTCGATATTGTTGAAGGACCTAATCAGATTCAGCGCGAGAATGCGCAACGTCGTATCGTGATTGGCTTTAATATTAACGGTCGAGATGTGCAAAGCATCGTGGAGGAGTTGAAAACGAAGGTAGAACAACATATCAAACTTCCACCAGGCTATACCATTAGCTATGGAGGTTCTTTTGAGAATCTGAATAATGCCAAACAGCGGTTGATGATTGCGGTTCCGGTAGCATTAGCCTTAATATTTATCCTGTTGTTTCTAGCGTTTAAGTCGATTAGAGAAAGCGTGCTTATCTATACGGCCATTCCATTATCGATTATAGGTGGAGTCTTTCTGCTGGCGCTTCGCGGTATGCCATTTAGTATTAGTGCAGGAATAGGATTTATCGCTCTATTTGGAGTTGCTGTACTGAACGGGATTGTGTTGATTTCAGAGTTTAACAGACTGCGAAAACAGGGGTTAAAGAATATCGTCCGAATTGTAATCGATGGTGGAGAAAGTCGGCTGCGCCCGGTATTGATGACGGCCTTCGTCGCATCATTCGGTTTTATTCCTATGGCGTTGAGTAATGGCGCAGGTGCGGAAGTTCAACGTCCCTTAGCTACCGTGGTCATTGGAGGGCTCTTAATAGCAACGCTATTAACCTTATTTGTCTTGCCGCTATTATTTGTGACACTAGAGAAAGGCTTTAAATCGAAGAAGATGAAGGGTCAAACTAAAGCGATAATCTTGTTGTTTCTTAGTCTATCTATAGTTTCGAACTTACAAGGACAGACGACTATTAGCTTAGAACAAGCGCTGCAAATAGCTGTTGAAAATAACGGTCAACTGAAGAATGATAGATTAAGAGCCGAGCATGCTAAAGCATTAATTCGCAGCTCCTCTGCCGATATCCCTCATTTAGCTATCAGCAGCGAATTCGGGCAGATCAATTCTACAAACAATGATTTGATGTTCTCCGCTTCACAGAGCTTTGCATTTCCCTCAGTTTATAAACAGCTGAAGGGACTCTATCGTGAAACTTGGAAGGAGTCTGAGCTTCAAGTAGAGCTTACTGCTTTTGATTTGAAACGTGAGGTTAGTTTAGCCTATTATGGTTTGCTTTATTGGTCAGAGAAGGCAGGTATTTTAGAAGAAATACATAAGCTTTATGCCGATTTTTTGAAGAAAGCTACCTTGCGGGAGCAAGCGGGAGAGTCAAATGTTTTAGAGCGTGCGACAGCTATAAATCAAGAATCCGCAATCCTATTGCAACAAGAACAAGTCAAGACTGAAATGAAGCGGTTACAGTCGCGTTTGCAATGGCTGTTAAATTCTGATATTCCTTACGCGCCAGACAGTAGGGAGCGGCGGCTAAAACTCGTTAGGCATGATACCCTACATCCATTGCTTCAAGTTTTAGAACAAAAGCAAATGGTAAGTGCAAAACAAACGGGCGCTGAAAGAATGAAATTACTTCCAGAATTGCAGGTAGGTTATAACCTAAACAGTTTCAAAGGGGTCGGCGCTGATGGCAAGTATTATGGTATGACTCCTCAGTTTCAATCTGTACAGATTGGTTTCTCCCTGCCGCTATTTTCCTCAGGGCAAAAAGCACGCATCCAAGCTGCAAAAATCAACGAGCGTATTGTATATAATGAATACCAGTATGTCGACCGAGCGCTAAAAATACAGCGAGAACAGCTATTGCAATCTTATGAAAACAGCCTGTCCATAGTCACGCGATTTGAGCAAGTTGATTTAAAGAATGCACAATTAATCTTAGAAACTGCGAATCGACAGTTCCTTTCTGGTGAGATTAATTATTTAGAGTTTGTGATGCTGGTCAATCAATATGTGGCAGTGAAAAGTGGATATGTCGAAGCCTTATGGCGCCTAAATGAAGACATCGTTCAAATAATATATCAACAATTAGAACAATAGAAATGAAATTTATTGAATCAAATTATAAAGCCCTGCTGATGTTTTTCTTTGTCATCATGGTTTCTTGTAATGAGCAGGACAACCAGCAGCAGCAGACTATACAACAAAATCCGGGAGATGAAAATGTGGTGAAGTTGACAGATGCTCAGCTAAAGAACGCACCAATAGAGACGATGACCTTATCAAATCAATCGATATCACAGATACTCCGCTTAAATGGAAAAATAGATGTGCCACCTCAAAATATTCAGTCGGTAAGCGCTGCGTTGGGCGGGTATCTAAAAAGCACCAACCTCATAGCGGGTATGCCTGTTTCGAAAGGAGAAGTAATAGCAATCATAGAAAATCCTGAGTTCATTAAGCTTCAACAGGATTACTTGACAGCTAAGTCCAAATATCAGTTTGCAGAGCTTGATTTTAATAGGCAAAAGACCTTGAACGAATCAAAGGCAAGTAGCGACAAAGTGATGCAGTTGGCGAAGGCCGAGATGGACAATCAACAGATACAGATGAACGCTATTGCACAATCCTTACGATTGGTGAATATCAATCCAGCACAAGTGAGTGCTGAGCGAATTACAAAGAGCGCGCCTCTTTACAGCAGTATAACTGGCTATGTTAGTAAGATCAATGTGAATATTGGCAAATATGTAACAGCCTCCGATGTGCTCTTCGAGCTGGTAAATCCGGATCGCGTATATCTGAATTTATCGGTGTTCGAGAAGGACCTGCAGAAGTTGACTATTGGACAGCGACTATCCGCCTTTAACAATACGGAGCCCGAGAAGCGCTATGAGGGAACTATACAATTAATCAGTAGAAACATTGATGAACAAGGAATGGCAACCGTGCAATGCGCATTGGTTGGCAACGACAAGCGTCTGGTCCCTGGTAGTTATATGAATGCTGAAATTGCTGTAGCCACTTCCTTCGAAGATGCGGTTCCGGCGGAGAGCGTGGTAAATTTTGAAGGTAAGAATTATCTATTTGTGGAGGAGTCGAAGCAAGTTTACCGACTTGTACCCGTTGAAATTGGTCTGGAAGAAAATGGTTATGTGCAAGTGATGAATGCAGCTGAATTAGCAGGGAAGAATATCGTGATTAAAAATGCATATACATTGTTGATGAAGCTAAAGAATACGGAAGGTGAAGAGTAGTTGAGTCTTTGAAGCATTGTTACAATGCGATAGGATTTAGATTCTTAAGTGATATTGTACACATAAGAAGAAATTTTGGATGTAGGAAAGTTTGTGTTTTTAATAGTTCTTTTTACAAGAAAACTGTGCTAGTTTTGGTCTGTAGCGTTCGATTTGGGTTGCAATAAATCCAATGAGATTACACGGCGTTCCGTGAGGATTCGGTCAATCTTGCTCTTTGATTTCTTGAAGAAATGACCTAAGGAAATTTTTATAGTTGGGTGCTGTTTCACACTTTAATTAGCCAAGCGGGTTGCGTCGAACATCTTGATTGTCGACTACCGTTCCAAGGGTAATAGCATATTGTGCTAGCATATAGGTGCACATAATCATAAGACCCGAATTGGCGATATAGGCGACAAATTTGTTGGCGGCAAGGATAGAATCGGAAACTATAAACAGCAATGCGCCCAAGAATATGAGTAAGAAACTGCTTGTATTGGTATGATGCTTCCTAGTGTAAGAAAAGAGCCCCATTAGTGCAATAACAATAATGTAAGCAATTACGGGGTACTTTTCTACGCCAAGGCTGGGCGCAAGAATCGTATAGAAATAATAAGAATAGACGGCTAAGAAACCGGCTACCAAGATGTATAGTTTATCTCGGCTTAATGCAAATGGCGAAGTCTGCCTGATAAAAGCGATGACATACAAGATATGTCCGATCAGAAATGCTGCCAATCCGAATAAGAACTTGTTGGGCAACATCAGGAAAATGTCGCCTAGCCAGCCGAAGAATAAGCCTGCTGCAATGAGTTTTTGGAAAACGCTTTTTAATCCTGTAGTAATCCAAAGGTAGCCAATCAAGCTGATGCATATCAAAGGCTTTGTGACCATTCTGAGTGTCGATAAATCTTCAACAATGCTGTAGAGATGCACAACAAATAATAGAAAATAGACGATATGAGGAATAGCTTTCTTCAAGTTTTGACTTTACCTTATAGCCTAGATTGCTTCGCTTTATTGCGTTCCACAAGCTTATAGCTAATAAACAGAATGAGAATCCAGAGTGGAATAAGTTCAACTGAGATTTTCAAACCGGTAAACCACATCATCACCAAAACGCCAACTAAGAATATTAAGCTGAAGTAATTGCTCAACGGATAGAATATGGTTGGGAATTTTGTCTTTATACCCTCCTGATCTTTCTTATTACGGAAGAACATATGTGTCAGTGTGATCATGATCCAGTTGATTACTAAAGCAGATACGACTAATGACATAAGAATTCCTAATGCTTCCTTGGGGATCACTTTGTTGATAACGACAGTAATCGCTACGATTGCTGCCGATACCAGGATTGCATTAACAGGAGAGTGATTCTTGTTCAGTTTTTTTAGAAACTTAGGCGCATTGCCTTGTTCCGCCAATCCGTAAAGCATGCGGGAGTTACTGTAGACACAACTGTTGTACACAGACAGGGCGGCCGTTAAAACGATAATGTTTAAGGCATTTGCAATGATTGTTGTGAAATAGAATGTCTTTCCGAATAGTTGGAATTCAAAACCCTTTAGGGTTGCAAATACTTCGACAAATGGGCTAGTGTCGGCTGTAATAGAACGCCATGGCATCAAAGAAAACAAGATGAAAAGAGCACCAACGTAGAATACTAAGATACGCCAAAGCACTTGATTGGTTGCTTTCGGGATGTTCTTCTCCGGATGCTCGGCCTCTGCCGCCGTGATTCCGACAAGCTCTAATCCACCGAAAGAGAACATAATGATCACCAATGCAGCGAGTAAACCTTGATAGCCTCCGGCACCATCGAATTCCAGCCAGCCTTTGGGAAGAAAACCACCATCGTTGTACAAGTTGGCTACTGTTGCTCGCTCACCGCCATTGCCTGAAATAAGCAGGTAGCTACCGAAAATGATCATCGCAATAATAGCTAGTACTTTAACGATTGAAAACCAGAACTCGGTTTCTCCATAGACCTTAACCGAAGCTAGGTTGATAGCGTTGATAACGAAGAAAAAGAAAAGAGACGATGCCCACAAAGGGATCTCGGGCCACCAGAACTGAACATACTTGCCGATAGCGGTTAATTCCGCCATACTCACAAGAATATAGAGAATCCAGTAGTTCCATCCAGAAGCAAAGCCTGCAAATGGCCCCCAGTATTTATTTGCAAAGGAACTAAAGCTACCCGATATAGGCTCTTCAACTACCATTTCCCCAAGCTGACGCATGATGAAAAAGGCAACTAATCCGGCTATCGCATAGCCTAAAATAACGGAGGGGCCGGCAAGAATTGCTGCCTGGCCAACGCCTAAGAATAAACCTGTACCAATAGCTCCGCCTAAGGCGATAAGCTGAATATGGCGATTGCTTAAGCCTCTTTTAAGGTCTTTGTCCTGATTTTCTTGCACTTTTATAGATTAATTTTTAGCAAATGAAAGGAACGGGCATAGGTTATTTCCCTGCTAAATGGCCGCTCTCTGTTGCAAGATATATTTTTCAATTTGAATTTTAGCAATAGCGAGGCTGAATTATTTCGGAGAGGGGAGGATCGCTTTTGGCGAATCCGATCGATTCGCTGTGCTTAAGGGTTTCATGAAAGCATTAAGCACAGCGGTATGAAAGGAGTTTTATTCTAATGTCCTTATTTCTGAGACATATCTACTGAGCAGCCACAGCCTTTGCTGCAACCGGCACTATTCTTCTTTTTTCCAGGAAAAAAAGAACGGAAGATAAAAAATAAGGCCCCTACAAACAGTAGGAAAATAATAACGTATTGGATGATTAAACTTAGTTCCATTACTTTAAAATTTGATACGCAATGAATGCGGCAAGATACGCAAGGCCAGTCATGAAGACTGTTTGGATCAATGTCCAGCGCCATGAGCCTGTTTCCTTACGGACAACAGCGATGGTTGCCATACATTGCATTGCAAAGGCGTAAAACAATAATAGGGAGATTCCCGAAGCCATGTTATAGGCCGGTTGTCCGGTATTTGCGTTGATTTCAGAACGCATTTTAGATAACAACGTGTTTTTTTGTTCGTCGTCTTCAATGTCAACATCATCGCCAAGGCTATAAACCACGGCCATGGTACCGACGAAAACTTCCCTCGCCGCAAAGGACGAGATTAGTCCGATACCCATCTTCCAATCGTATCCCAATGGGCGTACTAATGGTTCTATCCCCATGCCGATGTAGCCTAAGAAAGAGTGCTCCAATTGATAAGATGATACCGCTTTTGCTAGTTCATCGCCCTCCAACTGAGGCGCTGAATGAACAACATAGTCTTCTGCTTTGTAGAATTTGTCGTTCGGGCCAAAGTTGCCCAATACCCATAATACGATGGATATTAATAAGATGATTTTACCGGCATCAATTAAGAAGCCCGATGCTTTATCCCAAACATTCGTTGCCACATTCTTCCAATCCGGCATTTTATAAGTTGGTAGTTCGAAGATCAGGAATGAAGAGCGAACGCTTTTGATAATCTTGTTGAGGATAAGCGCAGAAAATAACGCGCCGATAATACCCAGGATGTACATGGCAAATAGGGCAATCCCTTGCATATTGAATCCTAAGAATTTCTCGTCGGGGATAACCAATCCGATAATTACGATATAGATTGGCAGACGTGCCGAACAGGTCATAAATGGAGTGACCAACATCGTCAGCAATCTTTCCTTTGGATTTTCAATGTTTCTCGCAGACATTACGGCTGGTATAGCACATGCCGCACCTGACATCAAAGGAATTACAGACTTGCCGTTTAGACCAAATGGCTTTAACCAACGGTCCATTAAGAATACGACGCGGCTCATATAGCCCGATTCCTCCATAATGGAAAGAAACAGGAACAGAATAACGATCTGCGGTACGAAAATAACAATACCGCCAATACCTGCTACAATACCATATATGAACAAAGACGCCAAAGGGCCATCAGGTAATTTATCATCGAGGAACGCCGTGAGATCGCCAAAGGCGCCGTCGATCCAGTCCATCAATGGTCCAGACCAGGCATAAATTGCTTGGAAAATAAGGAATAATAGCCCGAAGAAAATGACATATCCAAAGACAGGATGCATCAAAAACTTGTCGATACTATTTGTATTTCCTAGTTTCTGATTTTCAGTTTTATTGATGAAAGCATCGAGATCTTTACTCGTTTGATCGTGACGCGTTAAAGACTCTTGCTTTTGTAAATCATGCGGATTAAGCGAATAACGCTGCCTAATTTCCGCTAATTTTTGTTGTGTTTCCGCAGGCAGGATACTTACCTGCTCTTGAGCAAGGTACTGCCAGGTTAAATATTCAGTTGCTAACGGGAAGAGCTTCTTTGCTTCTTCCATAGCGGTTTGGTAGTCTGATGAAATGCGGTAATTTCCAAAATAGTGCCCTACTTTTTGATCCAACCCTTTAATCAATTCGTCGATTCCTTTTCCTGTACGCGCATTGGTCTTATAAACTTTCGTCTGTAAATAAGCTTCTAGTTTGTTGAAATCGATATGCATTCCTTTCTCTTCCAGCTCGTCGATCATGTTCAATACGAATACGGCAGGAACGCCCAATTCGCGCGCTTGCTGATACAAAATAATCGAACGTTTGATGGTCGATGGTTCAGCTACAACAAGCGTAAGATCTGGATATAACGGATTATTCTTATCGCTTAGAACGTTGAATACAATTTCCTCATCTAATGAACTCGGAAATAAAGTATATGTTCCGGGCAAATCGACAACATGATACTTTTTGCCGTTCGCATTCAAGGTACCTTCGCGTTTCTCAACAGTGATACCTGGATAGTTACCTACTTTTTGATTAAGTTTTGTAAGTCGATTGAATAGGGATGTTTTTCCAACATTAGGATTCCCTAGTAGAATGATTGTTGGGTTTGCCATTAGATTTTTTCTGCGACGATAAGTTTAGCTTCTGATTTGCGGATAGCGATTAAAGCATTGTTTTCAAGGATGTTTAGACAGATCGGGCCATTTAAAGGTGCTTTATGTTTCACTTCTACAACCGATCCCGGGTAGAAACCAAGTTCATAAAATTTTGCGGGAATGTCTAGGGATTGTATTTCGTTGATTTTGACTCTATCACCAATTTTTAGCTTGTCTAGGCTAATCACATCTTGCATCTGTACTTATTTAGATTAAATTTTAATAAAAATATCTCAACGGAAGCAAATATAAAGAATTAAAATCTTTTAATTTGTAAGCTAAGTCACACTAATGTATTAAAATATGCCAAAGATCGAGGAGCTAGTAAAGGTCAGAAAATTTGCTAGTGCTTGGCATCGTGCAACTATAAACATAATATACAGCAGCAACTGGCTGAATGTGGTATTAGAGAAGAGGGCCGGTGCGAAGCAGCTGACACTGCAACAGTTTAACGTGTTGCGGGTATTGAGGGGACAATACCCAAACCCGGTAACAAACAATTTACTGAAGGAACGCTTGCTAACGAAGACACCCGACATCAGTCGCTTGGTGGATCGTATTGTAAGCAAAGGTCTGGTGACCCGAGAGAAAAACAGTGCCGATAAGCGCGCTGTAGACTTGTTAATCACGCAAAAGGGACTAGATCTTCTCGCAGAAATTGAAAACACGATGATGTTGGACGATTTATTGCCGAAACACATCTCCGAAGAGGAATGCTTACAATTAAGTGCGCTTTTAGATAAGTTTAGAGGTCCAGAAGGGGAAGAGACTTCCGAAACTTAATGCGCATGGTCGTGATCATGGTCATGTCCTTCATGTCCATGATCATGACCTTCGTGATTATGTTCATCTTCAGCATGTGAGTGGTCATGACCATCATGAGAATGGTCGTGCTGTTCCTGTGCTGGTCCATGATTATGATGATCGTGGTCGTGCGGGAATAAGAAATTCGCCAATGATACCAATACACCTAAGAGTACTGCCGCCATTTTCTTCTTGTTGAAAGTATGGTGATCTGCTGATCCCGATTCAAATAGAATGGTTGTCGAAATGTGCAAGAAGATACCGATTACCACGGCCATCATCTTGTCGAAATACTGCGCAACATTTCCAATATCGCCTTGCGAAAGCCCCTTGCTAACAATAAAACCTAGCGGTGTCATCGCAGCGAAAGCAGCAATGAATAACGTGATTGTTTGTCTTGATAGTTTGGTGTTAATCAGTAGACTACCCAATGCAAAGGCAGCAGGAATATGATGAATAGCAATACCGAATACAAGCTCATTTCTATGCCCTGATGCTAACGGAAAACCTTCCAAGAAAGCATGCAAACATAAACTGATTAAGATTCCGATTGGAAACTTATGCTCATGTTGATGAATATGTCCATGCTCGATACCCTGAGAGAAATGCTCTAAAACAAGCTGGAATAAGAATCCTCCTAATATGTATAATCCTATAACTTCTCCCGACGTTTGCCCGCTATGGTACACTTCTGGAATTAAGTGAAGTACAGTAATCGCGAAGAGGTATGCACCACTGAACGATAAGATAAGTTTTAATAGCTGGGTGTTGTCTTTTTTTACAAAGAATACCGCGATACCGGCCACTAGGGCGGAGAAAAATAAGATGGATACAATCAGGAAACTACTCATGCAGGTGTTGTTGCTGGAATATGGTTAGTGGGTTCGAAAAATTTCGGAAAAAAACGCTTGAAGAGATATCCCGTTCCTAAACCAATCAGCATGCCTAATATTGCCCCACAGAGAATGTCGAGCGGATAATGCACACCTACATAGATTTGAGAAAACGCGATTGAAGCGGCCCATAAGATGCATAACCATAAGGTATGGCGCCATTTTCTACGGAATAGAACAATCCAGAAGAATGCCATAGCAAAATGGTTGGTCGCATGGGACGAGGTAAAACTATAGCCTGATCCACAGCGCGCTCTTAAGTTGACTTCATTTTTGAATACAACGTCGTTACATGGCCTTACCCGTTTCACCGTTTTCTTTATTAAATGCGAAGAAGTGGCATCCGAGATTCCAAAAGTTGCTAAAGTACAAGCAACGATCAAAACGCCTACTTTTCCATAATGCTTAATGAAAAAGATAATCAGGAATAAATAAAGAGGCGACCAAGTATAAGGATTACGTAATATCGGTAATAACCAATCAAAAACGGGGTTGCTAAGCCCTTGATTGATAGCTAGGAAAAAATCTTGATCGAATTGAATTATTTTATCTAACATATTTATGAAATAGATTTGTCTGAAAATTATCAAACCAAATCTATAAAAAAAATGCAACTAGCCTTTCGATTATTGCAAATGAAACATTGTTGCAACAAAGATAGGCAAATAATGGAAAAAAAGAATAATAATCGAATTAATTGTTTAAATCCTTTAAATTTACCGCCATTATATCAATTTGAACATCTATGGCATTAATAAAATCTATTTCTGGAATCCGCGGAACAATTGGAGGACGACCTGGTGACAACTTAACCCCGGTAGACATTGTGAAATTCACAGCTGCATACGGTAAAATTGTTACGGAAGGTGCTGAAAACAAAACAATCGTTGTTGGACGCGATGCTCGTGTATCGGGCGAAATGGTGTCTAACCTAGTTATCGGAACGTTGCAAAGCATTGGTATCGATGTAATCGATTTAGGGCTTTCAACAACACCTACGGTAGAGATTGCTGTTCCTAAATTGCAAGCAGCAGGAGGGATTATCCTGACAGCATCGCATAATCCAGGACAGTGGAATGCCTTAAAATTATTGAATAGCAAAGGCGAATTTATCGATGATGCGAAGGGTAAGGAAGTTCTCGAATTGGGAGAAAGCCTTGATTTTGATTTCGCACAGGTAGAGGACCTGGGTAAGGTTACTAAGGATGATACCTTCTTGCAAAAACATATTGATGATGTGCTAGGGTTGGAATTTGTCGACGTGGAAGCGATTAAGCAAGCAAACTTTAAAGTTGCGGTAGACGCGGTTAACAGTACAGGTGGAGTTTTTATTCCTGAGCTTCTTAAGGCCCTAGGAGTGGAGACGGTTTATAAGATCCACTGCGAGCCAAATGGTTTATTCCCTCACAATCCTGAACCTTTAAAAGAGCATTTGACCGATCTTTCAAAAGCTGTATTAGACAATAAAGCTGACTTAGGAATCGCAGTAGATCCGGATGTTGATCGCTTAGTATTTATGATGGAGGATGGCGAACTATTTGGTGAAGAATACACGCTGGTCGCTGTTTCGGATTTCATCTTAACTCATAAAAAGGGAAATACCGTATCCAATCTCTCCTCAACTCGCGCATTACGTGATGTAACCTTGAAGCACGGCGGTGAATACTTTGCTGCTGCAGTAGGCGAGGTGAATGTGGTAACAAAAATGAAGGAAGTTGATGCTGTGATGGGTGGCGAAGGTAATGGCGGAGTAATCTATCCAGCTTCTCACTACGGTCGCGATGCATTAGTAGGTGTTGCCTTATTCTTAACGCATTTAGCGAAGTTAGGGAAGAAGGCATCTGAGTACCGTGCAGAACTTCCTCAATATTTCATGTCCAAGAACAAGATAACCCTTACACCAGGGTTGGATATCGATAATCTATTAGCGAAGATGCAAGAGAAATACGCACATGAGGAACACTCTACTATCGACGGTTTGAAAATAGATTTCGAAAATGAATGGGTTCACCTTCGTAAATCCAATACAGAACCTATTATTCGTATCTATTCTGAAGGACATACGCCTGAAGCAGCCGAAGCGATTGCTCAGAAAATCATGAACGAAATTCAAGAGATTGTTGGCTAAATAAAAAGGCTATACATCCTTTTTATATAAATCCCCCAAAACAGCTATTTTTTCTGTTGGGGGATTTTTCTTTTTTTACACTATGAAATTCAAGAACTTCTTCTTACTACTTTCGCTGTGCTCGATTTGTTCATACGCAATCGCACAACAATCCGTTAGCATCAAAGCCAAACAGGACTTCAAGTTAGTAGCTTCTGTAAATCATAGTTTGACGCTGAGCAAGTCGCCTTTTAAATTAATGTTCCACGTTAAAGGGTTAGAATCTTTTTGTATCGCGTTTACGAGCGACGAGGACGTCTATCGCTCTGCGATTGGCGAAGCGGATATGGAAGTGATGTGGTTCGAGAATACGGGAATGGCAGAGCGACTTTTTAACGAGGATAAAACGATTATGTTGTCCAATGAAGCGCCGAGCTATTGGTTTTACAGCTCGCTGGAAGAACATCGCTTTGATAAACATCCACAAGGAACGATTAAGGAATGGACTGCAGAACGATCTATAGAGAATTTCCTCGATGTGGATCAAGATGAAAACTACTCGGTCAAGCAGATAAATCGGCCGATTTATTACGTAGTTTATGTGCCGCAATACGACGAAGACTATAACCAAATCGACAAAAAAATCTATACCTACGGTGAGATTCTGTGGAAGCCGTAATTCTGTTAAGTTTTCGTAAAGTTTTCATCACTTACACGAAAAATGGATAAAATACGTTCATGTAAGGAACATCAACGTATTTTAAACATAAAATGACGAATAAAATCTCCTCACTATTACGAATTACTTTGTTAGCCATTTCCTTCTATTCGCTGAGTTCTTGCGCGAAAGACGATTTCGACGCGAATCATCAGCTCGTTGATCCTAGTTTGTCGGAACAGAAAATCAATACCGGCTTTACGAACCAAGAGGTGCCGATCAAAGCTGATAATTGGTCGATCACTTATGTAAAAGATGGAATAACAGGCGAACCTTTAAAAAATAAAGCAGGGGAGCCCTTTAAGTTATCGGATGCCGGAATGATGGAGCTGGAAAGTGGTTGGTTAAAAATGGAGAAAACGGCAGATAACAAACTCATTGTTTCGCTTTTAGAAAACTTTAGCGACCATCCCCGCAAGTTTATCGTGGGATTAGTATCTGACAATAAGCAGGACGAGATCACCTATATCCAATCGCGAGGGGAAAGCTATGAGATCGTAAAAAAGGATATCCAGGAAGTTGAAGGAAGTAGAAAGGTCTATAGCAGCACAGAAGGTTGTAGCACGGTGACCGTTAAAAATGATACCGATTTGGAAAAGAGCTTCGATATTACAGCGATCTTTGAGGGCGTAAAATATAGTTCCGAATTTACGAGTGAGGATTACGGAGCCTTCGATTGGATCGGAACAGCAGACTCCCTTATTTCCATGGATCAACTCATTGTTGACGGGTCGGTTCGCTGGGATGGTCGGGTCGTTTACAAAAAAGGAACTACGCTAGAAGATTTCGTGAAAGAAAGTAGCAAGGAGGAAATTAAGGTTGCTCCGAATTCCACGGTGCAGGTCAGCGGAGAAATGGAATACTTGGAAAGAACTTGCGAATACACATTTACCATAAAGAACTCATCATCTGGTCATCAATTTCCAGTAAAAGGAATTTGGAAACAAAAGGTTCCATTAAGCCCACATACAATATTAAATTAAAGCATGAAGCTGCCCATTAAAAGGCAGCTTTTTTTTGTAAAAATGTATGCGTTATACGGTCATCAAGAAGTTTAGGTTTCAATTGAGACATAAAACTTTTGTATTAAATTCCTTAGCTATTGAATGTCTCCAATCGATAATCTAAGGTCTAGATTAGAATCACTTAATCCCAATGTAAACCCAATACAAACCCAATACATACCCAAATCAAAACCCTTCTGAATAGGGTTTGATATGGGTATACTTGGTTTAATGAAAGAACGTTATTTTATCTAGGTCTATCGTTTTATTTTAACCCCTTTCTGCGCGTTTTTTCTCTACCTCCAGAATATTTCGTTGTATATCTTTCATAATCCATTTGGCCCAGATTCCTGCATAGAAATTAAACGTGGTGTTCAAGGTGAAGTGGCTGTACAAATGGAGTCTGTATCTATTGTCGCCAAGTTGCTCTAGCTCGTACGTTCCGTTCAGTACGTCGAAGAAATTTCCGCCAACGACAACGTGTTCATCGAGCGTCGTCGATGGAATCTCATAGGGATTCGCTTTTATGGTAAAGCTCATGCTTTTCTGATGATCATAATGAGTCACGGTTTCGTGGAACACTAGACCGTTCGTAAAGATAGCTTTTCGATAAGCGCCAACCCCCTCGTAGTTTAATTCTGCTTCTACAGGGCGTGGGAAGCCAAGAATGCGGTTTAACCAACCGCTATCTTCCGCTTCACTTATTTTGGAAACCCGGGTTACCAATCCCCAAATTTTGTCGGCCGGTGCGTCGATGTCGATGTAATTATAAGCTTTGAATTGTTCTTTGCTTCGTCCCATCCAGGCTTCTAGGGGAGCAGCGAATAAAGGCAGTAGGACCAAGACGCTTACCATGATGGTGTCGTGTTTTTTCTGAAAACTTTTCCCAATTAAACCACCAATGGATGCGAAAACCATGAAGATCGGAAAGACCATCATCCAACAGGCCCAGCCTTCTAACTCAACAAAGAGCGTAACAATCGCAAAAACAGTTAATGGGATCCATGGGAATAAAATAGTGAATGCATTATTTCTAGTTCGCTCGATAGGAGCGAAGTAGACTGCTAAAGCTCCCATGACGAAGGGTACAACAAATAAGAAGCTAATAGACATTAAAGCAAAAAGCGAAGATAAATCGGAGATATTGAAGAGGAACCTCATGAGCAATGCATATGCTACGGGCATCACAATGGCGTGGAAATATTGGTTTTTGATTATTTTCTTCAACATAGTTTTGCGCTATGCATTAAAGATATCAAAATAAGTTTGTTTGAATAAGAAATATATTCTATCTTTGCCACTCATTAAATAATAACAATTAATTCATAACAATGTACGCAATAGTAAATATAGCAGGACAGCAATTTAAAGTTGCTAAAGACCAATACCTTTTTGTACACCGTTTACAAGGAGATGAAGGCGCTAGTATTGAATTTGACAATGTATTGTTAGCAGAGGACGGTGGTAAATTTACTGTTGGTACGCCAAGTATCTCAGGTGCTAAAGTTTCAGCTACGATTTTGTCTCATTTAAAAGGTGAAAAAGTAATCGTTTTCAAGAAAAAACGTCGTAAAGGCTACAAAAAGAAAAACGGTCACCGTCAACAATTCACTAAAATCCAGATCACTGGTATCAGTTTATAATTGAATTTTTAATCTGACGTAAGTCATAAATTAGAATAAAGAAATGGCACACAAAAAAGGTGCGGGTAGTTCCAAGAACGGCCGTGAGTCACATAGTAAGAGATTAGGTATCAAGATTTTTGGTGGTCAACAAGCAATCGCTGGAAATATCATCGTTCGCCAACGTGGTACTCAACATAACCCAGATTCTAACGTAGGTATCGGTAAAGACCATACATTATACGCTTTGATCGACGGTACAGTAGTTTTCCGCAAAAAAGCTAACAACAAATCTTATGTTTCTGTATTACCTACAGAAGAAAACAACTAAGATATCTTAAGATCCAAAAAAAGAGGCTAGCACATTGTGTTAGCCTCTTTTTTTGTTAGATATTTGATGTGAGACAGTAGACGTTAGAAGTATGCTGTGTTAATTAAAATAGGAGTCAATTGCTGAAAATTTTCAGTTTCTTTTAATTGATTCCAAATGGTGTTTTCAACATTGACATTTTTAGGAGTTTCGATTGTTAACATGTCTTCTCATAATTCAAGTTTATAATTGATAAATTGTCGACATTTCATTAGCTGCATAGCGGCATTTTAGCTTAATGTTATTTTACTTTGAAATAAAATTATAGATATAATATTAATTATTATGAATTATATGTAATTTTGGGTGTATGTTTAATTGGGGTAGGGAAATATTATTTTTGAGCTAACGGCATCTTGTTGTATATAAATTGTAAACAACCATCTGAACAATTTTCAGATGATGAGAATTTTAAATATCGAAAGGTTTATTATGAATACATTTAGAAAGAAAATTGTAAAAATAGAAAGATCAACTGGAGTTTTTCCTAGAAATTCGTTTTGGACAGGTGTTGGAAGTATATTCAACGTGTCCGGGAGATACTTCGAGTACAACACTTCGAAGTCGGAGATAGAAGCTGATAATAAAGCTTTACTTCGAGATTGGGAAATAGTTGGAACTGACATCAAAAGCGCTGAAAAGTATATTAAACGTGAGAATAAGGAATTATGCATTTTTTAATGTAACTCCTGATGTCAACACATATTAATTCCAAAAAGGGAATAGACTTAGGGCGGCAATCCGAATCTGATGGAGAGGATGCTATCCCGATTGAAGTAGAGCGGGGTGTGAATGAGATAAACCCTAATTTACTGAAAAATCTTTCCAAGGTTCAAAGGCGGGAAGTTTTAACTACGTTTTCGCTTATGCAAATGAAGAGTCATTCAGGCCCGCTTCCACAGCCTGAAATTTTTGAAGGTTATGAAAGAGTACTTCCTGGTTGTGCTGAACGAATATTATTAATGGCGGAAAAGCAACAAAACCACCGTATGGGTTTAGAAAAGATGCATTTGGGTGAGCAGCTATTTCAAAGTAAGTTAGGGCAGATTTTCGGACTTCTCATAGCTGGAATATGTATTGGTACTGGCGCATTTCTTGTAATGAATGGCTACGAGTTGGCTGGCTCAATTTTGTTTGGTACAACTTTACTAGGGCTGGTCACGGTTTTTGTTATCGGTAAACGAAGCCAGCAGGTTTGAAATATTTAAAATATTAATCTTGCAGTTTGTTTGATCGGTTGATGCTTTCTACTATTTTTTATAATATTTTGAGCGTTGAAACGACCCTAATAACGTTTACCGATAGCGAGGCAATTTTCTAAATCTTACACCTAATATCTAATAGCTGAAAACGATAAAAGAGGGCAAATTTGTCCTCTTTTATTGTTTTGTGGAGAATACCGGGTTCGAACCGGTGACCTCTTGCCTGCCAGGCAAGCGCTCTAGCCAGCTGAGCTAATCCCCCTTTTGGCGTTCACCAAAGATATAAATTAGTGTTACTTTTTGTCGATAAACGGCAAAATATATCGATAAGAATCGCTGAAAGATGCGTCTTTCATGAATTCACTGAATGCTGCGTAGCTTTCTGCGGGGTATTCTCCTTCTTTGATTTGGATTTTTCTATAACAGACCAACTTTCCATCTTTCATTTTCATAGACATTTCGTAGTAGCCCATTGGAATTTCCTTTTTTATATCCGCAGGTTTAATTCTACTATCCAAATTCTCTGGAAGTTCAATTTCAATCTCATCGATGTCGGTGTATCCTCTTGTGATCTTAACCGGGTTTATGCGTCTTGCCAGTTCAGTGATGGCTGATGAACGGTTGAAAACATTCGGATAGATGGTTAAATTATTAGCATTCTTAATCGCATAATTAGGAATTTCAATGCTTAGGTTTTCTGTGAATACTAATTTATCTTCATCGAGATTATATTTAATATCGGTGAATTCGATGCGGTCTATATCATATTGCTTACGTAGCGCCTTTTTTTGGTTATCTAAGCTTTCTTCAAAATTGGCAAAGTGATTTTCCAATTGAGTTCCTTCAAATCTGGTTTCAAGTGTTCCTGTCAATTTACCGTTTTCATCCAGTTTTAGTGACGATTTGCGATGTTGTAGATTTTGCTCATAATTAAAGCGCTGCGTGCGCATTATTTTTCCGCCTTCAGGCGTAAAGGCGACTACCAGTCGATCGTCTGTGAAGTTTCCTAGATAACCGAATGGCGCATCTGAACTTGTGCATTCGAGCCATGTCGTGTCATTCTCGAAAGGAAGACAAAGGATAATGTGGTTCCCACCAAGATTGGCAAAGTTTTCATCCAAATCTACTTTCGTTTCTCCGGCTTGTACAATGGAATAGTAGGATGGTATCTCGACAACATCCAATAAGGCCTGCATGTAGTTTACTAAAGCCTTACAATCGCCATAACCTAAACGATCTACCTGCTCGGCAGGGAAAGGTTCATTGCCACCAATTCCCACTTGTATACTGATGTAGCGCGTCTTCTTTTGCATGAATTCATATAAGGCTTTCGCTTTTTCGCGGGGTGTCACCAGGTTTGCCGTCATGGCTTTAACTTGGCTCACGGTAGCGGGAGAGAGCGTCTTCTTATCTTTCATCAATGTCTCATTAGCCCAAAGGCCATAGGATTTCCAGTCGCTGAAATCACCTTTATACTTGAAGTATTGGAAATTTTGTGGAATTACCTCCACCAATATTCCGGTCAGACGGCGGCTAGGGCTGAAGGGCTCGCTACGTTCGGCACGAATGTTCTCCACGCTCCAGGTATAACTGGTAGTCTTTGGGTCCTTCTTGATCACGGCGGGACTAACTAAGTTTCTTTCATTGATGCGTAAAGCAACATCAGGTGCCGTAACAACCTGAAAGGAACTTTTTTCTATCGATACATCTGTGGAATAATCGGGTCTCCAGCTAGGAAGACCAAGTGTTTGCTGCTGGCGAATCTCATACTCATAAACCAAGGTGTATGGAAAGTTTTGAATCATTGGGCTATAGCTCTTGACGCGATCATCAGCGTAGAGATTGGACTGTCCGCTTGCACTATAATCTTTAAAGTCCTTCAGATTAAATTTGCGAATAACCTTGCCATCCTCATCTTGGATTTCACCTTTTACTTCCTTGATCTGGCGAACCTTATCGTAAAAGAAATACAACTCAGCATAATCTTCCCCGGCTTTGTTGTGTATCGTAATAACTTTTTTTCCTCGCTCTATCGCATCGTTAGGCGCTTTAATTTCCAGTATTTTCTCTTCCAATCTTACGGTCGCCGTAGCACGACTCAACATTTCCTTTGGAATTGAACTTGCAGCATATTGTGCCTTCGTAGCATGCGCCGCAAATAGAAGTAGGACTATAAATGTAGAGGCTAATTTTCTCATAGTTTTTTGAAAAGGAAATCAGTATTCTGGTGCTGAATCAATAAAGAGAAGAACTCTTTCAGGTGGAAGTATTCTTCGGGTGAATAGATGGCATGGTTCAAGTTGGTAATCTGTTGAACCATTAGAATATTATCTGAGAAGGTTGAGCGATATTGGTATCTGGCGGCTCCTTCCGGCAAGGAATATGCAGTATTTTTTGGGAAACTCTCCACCTTATACCCCTCAGGGAATGTGATGTTGATGTTGAATTGTTCGTTCTGTGCCGAACCTAAATCCACATGGAACTTACGTTCGGTCAAACTGAAAGTATTCTTCAACTGACGTTCAAATAATATGGGGTTGATCAAAATCTGGTTCTCGGTGAAGTTTTCTCGCAAATCCATTTCAAATTCCATTACCTCTACTAATGCATCGTCCAACTCTTTTAAGTTTTTTACCTTATTGCTCAATACTTTGATTCTAGGGCTTTTTTCAATAACATCCTCTTCATATTCCTCAAGAGTAGGGAATTCTTCAATTTTAGTGCGTTGAACCCATGCGCCCAAACCGAAATAGTACTTTTCAATCTTCCCTTTAAGTTTTCCATCTGGCGAGATAACTCCAAAAATGTTGAAGGTCTTTTTAGATGGCGACTCATTTTTCAGTTCGATCCAATCGGAACTTTGTTTAGAATAGATTATACGACCACGGTCGTTGATAGAGCGTAGAGAGAGTAAGCCAAATGGTAGCGTCTTATCGCAGGCATCCAGCAGATAAGTTTTCCCATCGATTACTGCCGCCGCGATGACCGCATTGAAATCTGATAATACAGGATGTATCATGTTGGGCATTCCATTATTTCGCGTAGATATTATCACGGGATAGGCTTCGATATCAGCAGTATTCAACGCAGCCACCAAGCTTAGGTTGATGTCAGCTACATTGCCTTTTTTCTTTTCCAGCGCATCTTTAATGCCGTTTTCAGTATATTTTCCTAGCGTTTTGTTCCAAACGATATTCTGTTGAATATAGCTGTATATTTTCTTCGCATTATAAAGTTTCGAAGAGTCTGCCGAGATAATCGAAGGCAATAGTTTCGCATATACTGATTTATTCTTAATCTGTCCGCCAAACTCCTTTTCGTTCAACAAGTCTCTGTCGACGTCTTTCCAAACTCGTGTATAGTTCTTGATGGCACCATTAGGCTCATGGAAGGTTCGCAATTCGAAGTTAATTGCCGAAATATAATTGATAGGGGCTAACATAAAATCCTCTTCCTTAAATGCCGGCACGTCTTTCATCGTATAGGTCATTCTAGAACAATCATGTCGTTGACCATTCAGCAAGAAATGTTCATTTAGCTTAGCTGATTTGACATCGCTGATGGCATAATGACCTTTTAAAGTCACATTATAATCAAATAAGGACGGGATAACAGCGACGTATTCGCTATGTAGCTTAGGGATCTCATCTTGGAAATACCAGGATCTTAGATTCCATATCGCTGGAGTAGTCACTCGGTAACTGTATTCGATAATGGAATTTTCTTGGATATTGGGGAGCGTAAATTTTACGACGTTTAAATATTCACTGGATTTCTCCGTAAAGATAGCCTCCTTTTTTAGCTCGTCGGCCTTAATTTGGCCATCCACCATATTATAAGTGGTCCCTTTGATTTCTCGAACACGTTCGAAATCATTTCCGTATTTGTAGGTGGGAACTTCAATTGTGGCATGTTTATCACCTTCTTTTTTCAAGATCTTGATACGGACATGGCAATAGTGGGTCACACCGAGGGTTCTTTCCGACTCGAGGACTTCGACTTCGGAGCGTCCAAACTCATAAAGCACAATTGCGTTTGCCGCTGTGTCTTTGCTTTGATGATCGGTAGTGAAATGGCTAGCGTCTAGTTTTGGCATAGACGAACTTTGGGCATGGCCCAGGTGGCTTAAAATAATTAAGCAACAGGTTAATAAAAAGCATCTCATAATTTTGCGTGGCTAATATGCGCTAACACAAAATAAATGAAATCTTTTGAAATATTATGAAATTCAGAGAGAAATAATTTTTCCTTAAATTAAGTTATGATTCTAGTAATTGTTTCTCGTAAAGAGAACTATATTCTCCTCCCAAGGCGAGTAATTCTTGATGGGTGCCGCGTTCGATGATTCGGCCCTGATCGATTACTAAAATCTGGTCTGCATTTTTGATAGTCGAAATTCGGTGTGCGATGATGATGGACGTTTTTCCTTTCATAATACGACCGAGATTATGAAGAATCTCTTCTTCGGTTTTAGTATCAACCGCAGATAGGCAGTCGTCAAAGATGAGGATATTTGGGTCTTTTACTAAGGCTCGAGCTATAGAGACACGTTGTTTCTGACCTCCCGAGAGGGTAATCCCGCGTTCACCGATATGTGTTTCAAAACCTTCTTCAAAGCCCTTGATATTATCATAAACTGCAGCATCTTTAGCAGCTTGCTCAATGCGTGGCATGTCAACCTCATCCAATCCGAAGGCAATGTTGCGAGCAATGGTATCGGAAAATAGAAATACCTGCTGCGGTACAAAACCGATCTGCTCGCGTACGGCATGAGTTTTATAGGTTTTAATATCCTTTCCATCATAAAGAACTGCTCCGGAATCGACGTCGTACATCCGTAATAGTAGATTTGCAATCGTGGATTTTCCTGATCCTGTCTTACCAATAATCGCCATGGTCTTGCCAACAGGGATGTGAAAACTGATATCATCTACCGCTTTAATGCCGGTATCAGGATAAGTAAAAGATATATTGTCCACACGAATATCGCCCGCTATTATTGCATCGCTGCTTCCTTCTTCAATTTCAGAACGCGTTTTTAGGAACTCGTTGATACGCTTCTGCGAAGCGGCTGCGCGCTGAATAAGTGATGTAACCCACGCTAAAGACATGGCAGGAAAGGTCAGTTGATTCACATAGATAATGAACTCTGCAATGTTCCCGGCGGTGATATTTCCATCGTTCACCTCCAAACCGCCAATGTAAACCGTTATAATGGTACTAAATCCTACCAAAAAGATAATCAATGGAAAGAAGATAGCCTGCACCTTAACGAGATTCAGGTTAATGTCTTTGTAGCGATCGCTTTCTACTTTAAAAGAATTCATCTTGTCCTTTTCGCGCGTATAAGTTTTGATTACGCGAATTCCGGAAAATGTTTCTTGAACAAAAGAGGAAAGATGTGATAATTGACGCTGTATTCGTTCGCTCCGTCTATTGATAACCTTATTTACAAAAAGTATCAATACCGAGATAATAGGGATGGGAAGTAGGGAGTAGGTCGCTAACTTCGCATTAACATTATACATGGCATAGATAATCATGATCGACAATACCACTGTATTGATCGCATACATAATTGCCGGACCTAAGTAATTTCTCACCTGGTTAACATCTTCGGTCGCACGGTTCATCAGATCGCCAGTATTGTTTCGACGATAGAAAGCAAAGTCAAGCTCCTGGTAATGTTGATATATTTCGTTCTTTAAGTCGTATTCTATATGACGTGACGTTAGAATCAAGGTTTGGCGCATCATGAAAAGGAATATCCCTCTCAATAAGGCTAGCACGAGAACTACAATACCAAAGAACAGCAGACTATTTCCGAATATTTGATAGATCAAACCTTGACGTTCGAAGCCATCGTACAAGCGATAAAGGTCGATATTCTCTTTTACCAAGTCGAAAGCTTCTCGTATAACCTGCGCTGGTAAAATACCAAAGTAGTTGGATATGATGACGAAGATGACACCAGGGATAATTTGCCAGCGATATTTATAGAAAAACTTATTGAGGTAGGCGAGTTGTTTCATGCAAGAACAAAAGTAAGGGATAATTTTAATATTAGTAGGATGAAGGCAAACCTTAGTGTTAAATAGATGTCAATATAGGTTCTATCTCTTCAAAATAGGAGCAGTAGCAAATTTATTTTAATTGCTGTAATTGTTTAGCAGGTTGATAATACAAAGCGGTAAACATTTTAGAATTTGAAGTAAATTGGAATACAAGCTATATAAAATTTCAAATCTAACGTCGGTAACCTAATTATTTGCGTGTAGATACGATTCCATGCAAAAATATTGCTACTTTTGTAGCTGTAAAATTATGTTCAATTATGCAAAGGGATAATTCCTCACTTTTCGACTTGATGCGTATATCTGACCATCAAAACCTATTTTTCTGTAACGACAAAGAGGTCGGATTAAAAGCAATCGTAGCAATTCATGACACCACATTAGGGCCAGCGATCGGCGGTGTCCGTATGTTACCATACGCAACAGAGGCTGAAGCTATTGAGGATGCATTGCGTCTTTCAAAAGCGATTACCTATAAATCCTCACTTGCAGGTTTAAATTTAGGTGGTGGTAGTGCAATCATTATCGGTAATAATAGAACAGAGAAATCAGAAGTATTGATGCGTCGCTTTGGACGTTTCATCAATGGTTTGAATGGTAATTTTATTGCTTCTATCGATGTAGGTACTACGCAAAAAGATCTAGAACATATCCATGCAGAAACAAACTACGTAGCTGGTTTGCCAACTTCATTGAATGGGGCAGGTGACACTACAGTATTTGCTGCAAAAGGTGTTTACTACGGAATTAAAGCGGCTATCAAAGAGCTTTACGGAGATGATAACCTTGCAGGTAGAAAAATTGCTGTACAAGGTGTAGGAAGCGTAGGCGAGCATTTGGTATCCTTATTACGTGCAGAGAATGCGCGTGTATATGTTTCGGATATGACTGAAGAGCGTAAGATGAAGATCGCTGCGAAATATAAAGCAGAGCCTATTACTTATTCCACAAGTTTTGAACTAGATGCTGACGTGTATGCGCCATGTGCTTTGGGTGGAACAGTTAACCCAGATACAGTTCCGCGTATGCGTTGTAAGATCATCGCCGGTTCAGCAAACAATCAGTTGTTAGACGAAGAGGTAACAACTCTATTATTAAAAGATAACAATATTCTTTATACGCCAGACTTTTTGATCAACTCAGGAGCTTTAATTAGCTGCTTCTCGGAGTTGGAAGGCTATGGTGCTGATCGTACAGATTACTTGATCCGCCATATCTACACAGCGACAAGACACGTGATCCAAAAGGCTAACGAAGAAAATATTTCTACACATCAAGCAGCAAAAGAGCTTGCGGAAAAGCGTATTTCCGACATGAAGAAATTAAGATAATAGTATAATATCGTTCTTTATTAAACATTCGTTCTTTATAAAATTATGCTAAATAGAAGACACCTTCGGGTTAAGGTCATGCAAGTATTGTATGCCTACAGTTTATCGGAAGATAAAAACCTTCCTGATTTTGAGAAAAGTCTACTGAAAAATGTAGAGGAAGTTGATGAGATGTACATATGGACACTGAATCTATTGGATGAAGTGGCAGAGTATGTATTGATAGATGTGGAAGGTATTGCCAATAAATGGATCCCTTCGGTGAAAGATCAGACGTTTTCTTCAACGAAATTAAATAGCAATACGTTCATTGAGTCTTTACGTCAAAATCGTGAGTACTTAGAGAAGGTAAAGCGTTATAAAGTTGATTGGAGCTATGACCCAGAAATTGTCCGTTCTATCTTCGCTCAGCTTAAAGAGTCTGAGGCTTACTTAGAATACTTAGAACAAGAGGATCGCTCTATCTCAACGGAGAAAGATATCATCAAATATATCTTCAAGAAATTAATTCTAAAATCAACAGACGTAGAACAGGCTTTCGAAGCTCGTTTTATCAACTGGCCGGTAGACCGCGAGGTTTTACAAGCCATGATCGCCAAAACATTCAAAAACTTTAGTAGCGAAGTTCCCGCAAAAAATCAGCTAGCAGACTTAACGCCAAGTTGGATTGAGGATAAAGATTTTATCCTAGACCTATTGAAGCTGACGATTAAATATGCAAAAGAGTATCAGGAACTTATCTCTGAGAAGACCAAGAATTGGGAAGCCGATCGTATCGCATTGATCGATAACTTATTGATGCGCATGGCTATAACCGAGTTAATCCACTTCCCAACGATCCCTGTAAAAGTAACAATTAACGAGTATATTGAACTTTCTAAGGCATTTAGTACTCTAAAAAGTAGTACCTTTATCAATGGTATCTTAGACAAGATTTTATCCGACCTTACTACTCAACGTCGTATTAAGAAGGAGGGTAGAGGTCTAATCGCATAATTACTATGAAAAAACTAAGCCTAGTATTGTTTGCAAGTGCTTTAATGTTTACAGCTTGCAATAATAACAACAAAGAAAATACGAACGGAAGTCAAGATTCTACAGCAGTTGCTAAGGCACAAGAGGGGGCAGGAAGAATGGAGTTTGAAGAAGAAGCTTTCAACTTCGGAACCATCAAAGAAGGCGAAGTTGTAGAGCATGTTTTCAAATTTAAGAATACGGGGGATTTCCCGGTAGTATTGGCTCAAGTATCCGCTAGCTGCGGTTGTACAACTCCAACTTATACTTCTACCCCAGTAAAACCAGGGGAATCTGGAGAAATTTCCGTGAAGTTTGATAGCAACGGCCAAGTAGGACAACAACAGAAAATTATCACTATCGCTTCTAATGCAGAAAAGCCAGTAACAACGGTACAGCTTAAAGGCGAAGTTGTAGTGAACTAACAGCAAACAAATAAATTATAATAAAACAAGATGATTTCAACTATTTTATTACAAGCAGCAAGTGGAGGTGGATTAATGCAATTCCTTCCAATTTTATTAATGGTAGTGGTATTCTATTTCTTTATGATTAGACCACAAATGAAAAAGCAAAAAGACCATAAAAAATATATCGAAGAATTAACTGTAAACTCTAAAGTGGTAACTACAGCGGGTATTCACGGAAGAATCGTTGAAGTAGGTGATACTACGTTCTTAGTAGATGTAGGTAATGGTGTTAAGATCCGTTTTGATAAAACTGCCGTTGCATTAGATGCTTCTAAGGCTGCAAATGCGAAAACTGCGTAAGCAGCGCAAAATAGCGTATAAAGAAAAGGGCTATCTGCATGTCAGATAGCCCTTTTCTTATTTCTTGTCACTTAGTTTCCAAGCGAGGATCCTATTGATCTTATTGCCTTGCGACATATTGATCACTTGAATGTCCGCCACTTTATGGTATTCTAGAATAGCCCGCAGTGGTTTAATATTCTCCTTGTTGGATACCAAGGTTGTACAATATCCTATCTGATTTTTAAACGTGAAGCTATCGTAGATTAGCTGGGTAATGAACTTCTTTTCACCACCATCTGTCCACAACTCAGTGGAGAGCCCTTGGTAGTTGGAGTTCGCGTCTTGTGATATACGAAGGTTTTTATTTTTTCTCGACACTTGTGCTTCATGATCCTCTTGCGACTTAAAAAATGGAGGATTACACATGATCGCATCATAATATTCCTTCGGGAGGATGATGTCCTTCAGTATATTTTTCGGATTATTCTGCTGTCTTAAACGGATGGACTTTGCCAATTCCGGATTATCCTTAAGAATCGCATTGCCATTCATGAGTGAAGGGACATGCGTTTCAGATCCCGTAAAAAGCCAGCCATATTCTTTAACGCCTAAAATAGGGTAGATGATGCTAGAGCCGGTGCCTATATCTAAAATATGGACGCCTCTACCTGTTTTTCCACCAAGCAAATCCGCTAGATAATGTATATAATTTAAACGACCAGGAACCGTTGGTACCAAACTTTTTGGCAAAACGCGCCAACCTTTGATACCATAAGTTGTTTTTAATAAAGCCTTGTTCAGGTGGAATACGGCCTCTGGGTGCGTGAAGTCTATCGACAAATGGTCATGGTCCACCTGAATGATATACTTGCGCAAATCGGGCGTATTCTTAGCCAGTTGTTCAATAATGTAAGCCTTATTGAACTTATTTCTGGGATGTAAATTTTTTGAGATATTTTCCATTAATTTTATGCACACAAAGATACCTATTAATAAATGATTGAATCTAATATTTTGTTGGTCATGGTGCTATTTTTCTTCATGGCCATGTTATTCGTGATTAGTCAGCGCTTTAGTATTTCATATCCTATCCTGTTGGTTATCGGTGGATTAGCGATATCGTTGATTCCCGGAATGCCCGAAGTTAGCATCAATCCTGATATTGTATTTCTTATTTTCCTGCCGCCTTTGCTCTTTGAAGCCGCCTGGTATACCTCATGGAACAGCTTCTGGAAGTATAAAAGGTCTATTATGATCATGGGCTTCGGTTTGGTGTTTGTTACATCGCTAGCCGTCGCTTATCTTTCTGTACAGATTATTCCGGGCTTTACGCTAGCCTTAGGATTTCTCTTGGGTGGGATTATTTCCCCACCGGATGCTGTCGCTGCAACCTCTGTTCTCAAAGGCGTAAATATGCCGAAACGTGGTATCACATTGTTGGAGGGCGAAAGCTTAGTCAATGATGCAGCCTCTCTTACCGTATTCCGACTAGCTTTAGCGGTGATCATTACAGGAAGTTTCGAACCGCAAGAGGCCATCGTCAATTTCTTTACGCTTGCCATTATGGGGATATTTGTCGGCTTGGTGATTGGGCATATCCTTTATTTTTTCCTCCGTTATGTTGCTAAATCGTCGAGTATCACAACCCCCATCACATTGATCGCCCCATATATTATGTATATCGTTGCGGAGCATTTCGAATGGTCGGGTGTGCTAGCTGTCGTAGCGGGTGGTCTGTTTTTATCATTTCGCGCGAAGGATTATATGGATTATCATACGCGCATTCAAACGCGCGAAGTATGGGATACAGTAGGATTTCTGTTGAACGGCTTCGTGTTTATCCTCATTGGTCTTGAGCTTCCCATAATTATTGCGGGGATTGAAGACGTCTCGATGGAGTGGGCAATTCAGATGGCCTTATGTATTACAGCGATTATTATCGTCTTACGGATCGTATTTATCTATGGAGCGGCTTTTATCCCAAGAATGATTTTCAAAAGCGTTCGGAAGAACGAAGCCTCGCCGGGATGGAAACTTCCCCTAGTCATTGGTTGGGCAGGTATGCGGGGTGTTGTGTCGCTGGCCTCAGCGCTGGCAATCCCCCTTACTTTGAGCGATGGAACAGCATTCCCGCATCGTAACCTTATATTATTCATCACCTTCGTTGTCATTCTGATCACCCTCGTCGTACAAGGGCTTTCATTGCCGTGGCTTATTAAAGGAATAAAATTGGAAGGTAATTCCGAGGAGATTCCGGAAGAGGTTCAGATTGAAGCGATCCGCTATCGTTTGGCACGCGAGGGTATGAAGCTTGTCGAAGAAAAATATGCCAATGAACTGCGGGAGAGCTTTACTGTAAAAGCGATTTACACGCAAATGAAGCGACGATTAGATACTTCGGCTTCCAGTATCGACGAAGAGTCTAAAATCCGAATCGCCAATGAAAAAGACCTCTATAAAAGAGTGACACAAGACGTCATCAATCAACGCCGGAAAACATTATATGCCATGCATACCGAGAAGAAATACGACGATGCGCTCCTTAGAGAATTGGAACATAATCTTGATCTCGAGGAATCGAGATTAAACCGAAAGTAAATAAATAGGTATCCCCAAGGTAACTGGAAACCTTTAGTAACTCATAGTGTAGGAATCAAATAAAGATTGTAACTTAACAAATAATTAATAATAATCGTTTTTAGGGAGTTTATTATACTTATAGATTCCTATCATTCATGAGATATAGTTTCCACACTGTATATTAATATAAACGACGTTTTTAAAATGGTAATGAGAATAGCTATCCTCGAAAGAGGGTAGCTGTTTTTTTTATGCTTACGCGAGCGAAATGTTCGAAGGATTATCAGGATCGGGAGTTTTGTCTGAACCAGGAAAGGAAGGATGAAAGGATTATCAGGATTGGGAATTTTGTCTGAACCAGGAAAGGAAGGATGAAAGGATTATCAGGACGAGAATTTTGTCTTGAACTAGGAAAGGAAGGATACAAGGATTATCAGGAAAGGGAATTTTGTCTGAACCAGGAAAGGAATGATGAAAGGATTATCAGGATCGGGAGTTTTGTCTGAACCAGGAAAGGAAGGATGAAAGAATTATCAGGATGGGAATTTTGTCTGAACCAGGAAAGGAAAGATGAAAAGATTGTCAGGATCGCGTCTGATATCTAATGTCTCCTATCTAATATCTTGTCCGAACCAGGAAAGGAAAGATGAAAAGATTGTCAGGATCGGGTCTGATATCTAATGTCTTATATCTAAGATCTAACTTCCGATTTAGGGTCTAAATACTAACTACTAAATACTAACTACTACCCAAAGGCTAGGCTTGCAGCTGCGCGTGGCGGTTTTTGATTCGCTTGTTGAATAAAAAATAAAACAGACTTCCGAAAAATGGCACCAGTACAATGATCAACGCGATAAGAATCGAGTTGAAAAGATTTAGATGCTTATTTCTAGCGACCTGTATCAAAGCTATGATCATCATAGCCAACGCGCAGATAACAAAGCATTGCCATAAGAACAAAGGAGATGAAAATTGATTTAATACAGCGTCCACAATGGTAAGTCCTAATTTGTGATTAAAGATACATATTTATTTTATCTTTTAAATTTTTGGTGTTGTCTTTCAAAGAATTGTAGGGTTCTATCGGATAAACCATCATCTAGATCAATTTCAAGGGCACTTGACACACCTTCAGCAAACCGCTGAAAAACCTTCAACAGGGCGAAGGAAGCTTGCCAGTTTTCGTTCATATCGGCACCGGCAAATGTAGCTTTTACGAGCGACCATTCTTCTTTCGATAGGTATTTTTCGAACAATCGACCACGCTTATTGCTGCTGACTCCCCAATCGTTATTGGCGCCGATATACCATTCAATCATGGGTTCTAAATAGTCCAAACGAATGATGTGCTCAAACATAAACTTATAGTAGAACAGATCGCCTCGGTTTAGGCACTTTGGTAAGTAACTAACATCCCACCAGAAATCCCGATAGACCTTATTGAACTGCGCTTCGCTTGGCTTCTTGATAATTGAAACCTGATAGGAGGGTGGTAGAAGATTTTGTGTGAGATTATCTTTATCGATCAGCACCCGATAGCCGATATCCCAGTCCTCGGGAAGCTGATTCTTCTGCGTCTCGGCGATGAATTGTTGTTTGCCATATAACTTAAAATCGATTTTATCACCATCTGTATATTGCACCATTTTCATGGCATGTATGCCGTCAAAATAACTTTCATCCTCTTCATATATATTTAAAGGCTCACCAAACTGGTAGATCCTTTCTTTACTATGCTTGTAAATTGTTGGATCGTCGAAGACCAACTCGATATCTAAGTCACTATAAACATCGACAGGCGCCAAGGGATTTACTAGGGAGCTGGTCAACAAGGCTGCTCGTATGTCCGGATTGCTGGTAATCCATGTTTCAACTTCTTTTAGTTTTGTATCTCGACTAGACATTTTGTTGTTATCCATAAACTACAATTTAACGAAAAAATCCAACTCTCGAATGATAAAACTTTATGCAGGAGAGTATTCTAAACAACTTGTTTGAACACCGAATTTATTTAAACCGAAATTACCATATACTGCATTTAATTTGCGTGAGTTATAGGAATTTAATTACAAGAAATACCTATGAAAAGAAATCCTCTTATTTTGCTTTTAACTGGGATTGTTATGCTTTTTTCTGTGAGTTGTTCTAAGGACGACGTAGGAGAAGATTTAGCGAATGCAAGCCACAAAAACGTAACTTACACAGTCGCAGTAGCACCTTATCGTTCGGCAGGTGCACGTGTATATCTGAGCGAACAGCCTTTTACAACTTACGACAAGTTTACTCCATTGAAATCTTTGCCAGTTGGTGCCTTCAAGACCGGAACTGATTCTGTTACATTTAATGTCAGTGAGTACGTCGGAAAGACCCTTTACGCAATTACTTTGCGTAAGAAATTGCTTAGCGATGGTTACTATTGCATCACCAGCACCTCGAAGACACAGTCGCCGAGCTTGCTTAAGTTTACAGTGAAAGAAGGCGAACCGGTTTCACATGTTGCCATGGTCATTAGCGAGCCCGCTGCCGGAACTTATACAAGGGATGTTGCGAAGTTAGCATTGACCGTGAAAAAAGGATCGACGCCAGTGGCTAATCGTGAAATCTACTGGTATGGCGCAGGAAATCGCTTATCCGATGCGCTGATCAAGAATATCGAAACGCACTATGCCCTAACGAAAGGTGAGGTGCTTCAGAAATTGATTACCAAAACCAATGCGAGTGGTGTAGCAAACATGAACATCACGATTGATGAAAGAGGCATATATGGTTCGGGAAATAACGCGCAAAACTTCAACAAGAATGTATTCTTCGTAATGGAAGGTGGAAAAGTGAAAGTAATCAATATTGATATGAATGCTTTAACAGTCGCAAAAACACTGTCTATCTAACGAATCTTCGATTAATCACATGATAAATAACAAGGGGCTTTCTTTTTAGAAAGCCCCTTGTTTCATATTGCGTTATTTCCAACTTATTTGTTTTGATTTTCGATCCATTGGCGCGCATTAACAAATGCTTCTAACCAAGGAGTCACTTCGTCTTGACGTCCTTCTGGATAGTTAGCCCAGTTCCATTGGAAAGTGGAGCGTTCGATATGTGGCATAGTCACTAAGTGGCGACCTGTCTTATCACACATCATCGCGGTGTTGAAGTCAGATCCATTAGGATTATGCGGATATTGATCATAAGCATACTTCGCAACGATGTTGTACTGATCCTCAGATTCTGGAAGATTGAATTTTCCTTCACCATGTGAAATCCATACACCTAAAGTGCTGCCTGCTAATGTTGACAACATAATCGAATTGTTCTCCTGTACTTTCACCGAAACAAAGTTAGACTCGTGTTTCTGCGAATTGTTATGACGCATCTTGCCATGAACCTTATGCTCAGGGTTGATCAATTCCAACTCCATGAACAATTGACATCCATTACAGATACCCACCGATAGTGTGTCTGGACGAGCAAAGAATTTATCCAAGGCTGTTTTTGCTTTCTCATTGTACAAGAATGCCCCAGCCCAACCTTTTGCCGAACCTAATACGTCAGAGTTGGAGAAACCTCCAACAGCTCCTATAAATTGGATGTCTTCTAAGGTTTCGCGTCCGCTGATTAAGTCGGTCATATGCACGTCTTTCACGTCAAAGCCAGCAAGATACATAGCGTTAGCCATTTCGCGCTCCGAGTTAGAACCTTTCTCGCGAATAATAGCCGCTTTCGGGCGTGCCTTATTTCCATCGATTGCAGGTTTCTTTCCATCAAAATGCGATGGGAAGTTAAATTGCAATGGTTGGTTCTTGTAGTTGTCGAAACGCGCTTGCGCCGTTCCGTTCTTCGACTGCTTCTGATCCAAAAGGAACGATGTTTTGAACCATGTATCGCGGGTTTCTGCAACATCAAATGTGAAGTTGTCCGCATTGTTTTTTAAGCTTACCGAAGTACCTTCAATTGCCTGTCCAATCTTCACCGCGTCGATCTGCGCCTCAGCCATTGTTTTCTCGAATACAGCATCGTCTTTCGCTTGAAGAACAACCGCTATATTTTCGTTAAACAAGGCTTTTACGCTGTCTTGTTCGTTCAATCCACTCAAATCGTAGTTTGCAGCAAGATTAACGTCAGCAAAACACATCTCTAATAATGTCGTAACTAAACCGCCTGAGCCAATATCATGACCTGCAGCAATTTGATCTTCTTGAATTAGATCCTGAATCGTATTGAATGCGGTTTTGAAGTAGTTCGCATCTTTTACAGTAGGTACTTCCGAACCGATCTTATTGTTGATCTGCGCAAAAGAAGAACCTCCTAATTTGAAGCTATCTTTAGAAAGGTTGATATAATAAATCGAACCAGCTCTTTTGTTCAACGTAGGTTCTACTACTTTATTAATGTTTGTACAGTTTCCTGCGGCCGAAATAATCACTGTTCCCGGTGCAATAACGTTTTCTCCGTTCGGATACTTCTGTTTCATCGACAAGGAGTCTTTACCTGTTGGGATGTTGATTCCTAAAGCGATCGCAAAGTCAGAACAACCTTTAACGGCTTGGTACAAACGAGCATCTTCGCCCTCATTATTACATGCCCACATCCAGTTGGCCGATAAAGAAATACCGCTTAATCCGTTTTTGATCGGCGCGAAAACAATGTTCGACAATGCTTCAGCAATCGCGTTTCTAGAACCAGCTACAGGATCGACTAAAGCCGTTAGCGGCGAATGTCCTACGGTCGTAGCGATACCTTCTGTCGACTTGTAATCCAGCGCCATCACGCCCACATTGTTCAATGGTAATTGCAATGGACCCGTACATTGTTGCTTTGCAACACGTCCACCCACACAACGGTCTACTTTATTTGTTAACCAATCTTTAGACGCGACAGCCTCCAATTGAAGAACTTGATTTAAGTATGCAGGGATTTGATCCGCCTGATAAGATAGGTCAGCGTACTTGCGCTCGACTTTCTTATCGTTCATGATGGTCTTTGGAGATGATCCGAAGAAATCCTCTAAAGCGTAGTCCATCGGTTTAGCACCGGAAGTCGCTGATTCGAAAGTAAAGCGATGATCGTTTGTCACATCACCTACGGCATACATAGGAGCGCGTTCGCGATCAGCAACATCTTTTAGCTTCTGTATATCTTCTTGAGCGATAACCAATCCCATACGTTCTTGGGACTCATTACCAATAATTTCTTTTGCTGATAAGGTTGGGTCACCTACCGGAAGTTTATCAAGGTCGATTAAACCACCTGTATCTTCCACTAGTTCTGATAAACAGTTTAAGTGTCCACCAGCACCATGATCATGGATCGACACAATAGGGTTATGATCGGACTCTACAAATGCACGAATAGCATTCGCAGCACGCTTCTGCATTTCTGGGTTTGAACGTTGGATAGCATTCAACTCGATACCTGAACCGAATGCACCAGTATCCGCTGAAGACACCGCTGCACCGCCCATACCAATACGGTAATTTTCACCACCTAAGATAACGATCTTGTCGCCAGCCTCTGGCTGATGTTTTTTAGCTTGATCCAATTTACCATAGCCAATACCGCCAGCCTGCATGATGACCTTGTCGTATCCCAATTTGCGGCCATCTTCCTCATGCTCGAAAGTCAATACCGAACCAGTAATCAATGGCTGTCCGAATTTATTTCCGAAATCCGAAGCCCCGTTAGATGCTTTGATCAAAATATCCATTGGCGTTTGGTAAAGCCACTTGCGCTCTTCCATACCCTTTTCCCATGGACGATCTGCCAATAAGCGAGAGTAAGCCGTCATGTAGATTGCTGTACCTGCTAAAGGCAATGCACCTTGACCACCAGCAAGGCGGTCGCGGATTTCACCACCAGAACCTGTAGCGGCACCTGAAAACGGCTCAACCGTCGTAGGGAAGTTGTGCGTTTCTGCTTTTACAGAAATAACCGAGTCAAATTCTTTCTCCTCGTAGTAGTCAGGTTTATCGCCCGATTTGGGTGCAAACTGTGTAACTCGTGGCCCCTTTACAAAAGCCACGTTGTCTTTATATGCAGAGACAATATCGTTAGGATTTGTCTCTGATGTCTTTTTGATCAATTTGAATAGGGAAGTAGGTTGCTCTTCGCCATCGATAACGAATGTTCCGTTGAAGATTTTATGGCGGCAATGCTCAGAGTTTGCCTGTGAGAAAGCAAAAACTTCCGAATCTGTCAACTTGCGCCCAATCTTGTCTGAAAGGCGGTTAAGGTAATCTACTTCTTCAGGGCTTAATGCTAAGCCTTCAGATTTGTTGTAAGCATCAATATCGGCGATATCCAAGATAGGTTCCGGCGTGATATTAATGGTAAACATATCTTGTGTCAACGCGCTATACTTCTGAGAGATCATCGGATCGAACTCATGGAATTCCGCATCAACTGCTTGAAACTCTTCGATACGAATAATCCCTTCAATGCCCATGTTTTGAGTAATCTCTACGGCGTTAGTACTCCATGGAGTTACCATTGCGGCGCGAGGCCCTACATAGTAGTCATTTAAAGTTTGATCGTCGAGTTTGTTAGCATTTCCAAAAAGCCAGTTTAGTTTAGCGATATCCTCGGTAGAAAGGTCTTTCTGGGTTTGAACAGCATATACTGTGTTCGATTGGTTCACGAAGAAATGAATCATTATGAAAGTGAATTTTGAACGTCCTTCAATTAAAGCACAAAGTTACATATTATTTTATCAATATAAGGCGGAGGATAAGGAACTTTTTGCCTATCCAATCGCTTTTTTTACGCTAATCGGACGATAGCCCAACGATGTGATTTTTAGTTTCAAAATAGTACATTTGTAAAATGGCGATGAGGCGAATCAGTAAAGTGCAAAGACGTAAATTATCTATTTTTTTACGATGCGTACTTATTTCATTTCTAGCGTGGACACTATTTGCGATTTCTAGCGACTATACCTTCTCTAAGAAGGCGAGCATGTCCTACGTAAATCTACCGGAAAGTAAAGCCTTTCACCCTCTGCAATCAGATACCGTTACGGTTAAGTTGAAGATGTCAGGTTGGAAAGTCCTGATGGAGCGCATTCGACCCGATACCGCAAAAATCCAAGTGGATCTAAGCGGTTTGAAAACAAGAAACTTTATCGTATTTGGAAGTCAAATTGGCTTTATCAATAGGCAGTTTCGCCAGGAGGAACAGGTTGTTGCTGTATCTCCGGATACCCTCTACTTCGATTTCTCTAAGCAAACGCAGCGTAAGGTTCCTGTTAAGGCGGTGCATAATCTAACATTCCAAAAACAGTATGGTATTATTGGCGCAACCAAAGCCAGCCCTGAATATGTGACCATCACTGGACCATTAGAGGATGTTGCCAGCATTGAATACTTAGAAACGGATACCATAAAAGGGAAGGATGTCAATACAGATGTTCGTACAGTTGCATATCTCAATAAGCAGCAGCGGACAAACATTACGATTTATCCAACATTCTCGGAGATTGTAATTCCCGTTGGGGAAATTACTGAAAAGGTAATCGAGTTGCCAATAAAGGTGGAGAATGGAAAGCAATATACCTCTGTTCGTATCCTGCCGGGCAAGGTGAAAGCGACGATCCTCGTTGCAGTCAAGGACTATAACAAATGGACTTCCCGAGATTTTGAAGCCGTGGTTGATTTGGAAGCTTGGAAGGATCATAATGTAGAGAGCCTGCCGGTCATACTAACCAAGGTGCCCGAGTTCTGTCAGGTGTTGAGTATTGAACCTCAAAATGTAGATTTCTTTGTTCGTAAGTAGTATGGGATTAAAGATTGGAATTACAGGTGGCATCGGTGTGGGAAAAAGCATAGTAACCAAGCTTTTTAAAGTTTTGGGTATTGCGACCTATGATGCCGACAAGGAAGCGAAGGACATCATGGTCAAGAGTGATGATGTTAGAAAGGCGCTGGTTGAGACCTTCGGTGAGAAGGTTTACTTCGAGAACGGTTCTTTAAACCGTGCTTGGTTGTCAGCTCGCGTTTTCAAGGACGAAACTGAACTCAAAAAGCTGAATGGAATCGTACATCCAGCGGTTATTAAGGCCGCAGAGGATTGGGCTGAAGCCCAGCAAGGGCCTTACAGTTTGAAAGAAGCTGCATTATTATTCGAGAGCGGCTCTTACAAAAGTTTAGATTACTGTATCCTTGTGAGCTCGCCTGAGGATGTTCGCATACAACGCGTGATGGAGCGCGACCAGGTTAGCGAAGAAGAGGTGCGACATCGAATGAGCAAACAAATGCCCGAAGAGGAAAAAGAGGCTTTAGCCGACTTTATTATATACAATGATGATCAGCACAGCCTAATCGAACAAGTGATGGCGCTTCATCAACAATTCTTATCGACTAAATAGCTGTATGGCTGAAATAATTGAAGATTTTCTAGTAAAAAGAGATAAAGGTTACTACTGCGCCTATGGCGACTTTTATGTAGATCCACTCTACCCCGTACAAAGGGCAGTTGTATCGCATGCGCATGGCGATCATGCGAGTCCCGGACATCGAGAAATATATTGCACCAAAGCCACCTCGGCTTTTATGCAGGTTCGGTATCCAAAACAGCCCTTACAATCTTATCAAGTTTTTGACTTCGAAGAGGGGTTCAATATCAATGGGGTGGAGATTGTATTCATCCCCGCCGGACATATATTGGGTTCCGCACAAATTCTGATGGTATACAAAGGGGTAAAATACCTGTACACCGGCGATTATAAACTGCAGGAGGATCCAACTTGTGAGCCCATCAAAATCATCGAAGCAGATGTATTAATAACCGAGACGACCTTTGCGGATCCTAATGTAAAACATCCGGATCCAAAAGTCGAGATATTAAAATTGGATGTTCCAAGCAACATTATGTTGGGATGTTACTCGCTGGGAAAGGCACAGCGTATTACCGCTTTGATGAATCTTTATCTTCCTGATCGAGAAATTCTCGTGCACCATAGTATGTTGCCCCTCCATCGTATTTATGATAGCTATGCAAACTTTCCGATGAAGTATGCACTCTATAACAGGAAGTCGATGAAAGGCGATGAGAAAAATAAAGTTTATCTGGTACCTCCGCTTACATTTAACAGCTATAGACGCGCTAAAAACGTCGTACGGGTATTTGCATCGGGCTGGGCTAGATTACAAGCCAGCAACGATATCAGCTTATATCTCTCTGATCATGTCGATTGGGAAGATATTTTGACCTTTGTGAAAGCTGTTAAACCTAAGGCTATCTGGACTTTACATGGTGATGGCCGGCAGCTGCATGCACATTTATCAGAAAATTTAATAATCCGCGACATTTTCGAGCAAACATATAGACCTGATTATTGTTAGTTAATAAATACTAACAATAATAGGAGAGCTATATGAACAAATTCTTTAGAGCATTAATTGCAGGATGGGGAGCCAAAAAGATGGGCTTGGGATGTTTCGGAACCATCATTGTCTTTATCATTATCTATTACCTTTTAGGATATTTGTAGGAAAAAAAACTTTCATGTTCCATTGAGTTAAACCATAAAAATGAAAGTTCTTGATGGCCAAGAAAAAGACACGCGGAAAAAAAATGAAGGTGTCTAAAAAGGCACCTTCTTCTGTTTTATAGCTTTTGCGATTTCATTACTGTTTTCATTTTTGAGTTTTAAGCAGTAAGTCGATATTTTATGGTTTTAACGCTCATGAATCGAATTTTTATTGTATATTGTGTTTTATCGCTATAACCATTCCCAAAGAAGACATCGTTTG